>CAMAKT010000085.1 GCA_945836135.1 uncultured Clostridia bacterium
TGAAAAATCAAGGATATCATTAATTAAGGATAAAAGGGTTTTACCGGCATTATGAATATCCATTGCATACTCTATAATATTGGGCTCATTGCTTTCCTGCAGAATCATTTCGTCCATACCGAGAACTGCATTGATGGGAGTGCGGATTTCGTGGGACATGTTTGCTAAAAATTGAGCTTTGGCTTCATTGGCATAGATTGCCTGTTGCTTTACAGTTTCCATGTGAAGAATATCACGTATGGTATTGACACAGGAAATGACAAGCAGGAAAATCATTCCCAATGCAATCATGACACCACTGGAATTGGCCTTTCTTCCAAAGTAAAGTACCAGCTGTACAGTACATGCCACAGCTGCACCAAGTACACCGATAGCGACTAATTTGTACTGGACGATATGCCCATTTATACAATCTGCTATACAGGTAACAATAATTAATAAAATAGAGATACCGCAAAATCCGCCAAATACGGCAATACTATCGGAAAAGTCGACTAAATTCAAAACCTGTAAGGTGATGCACACAACAATATCCAGAGCTACCAATGCGGATATGACAACATATAATACATTGTATCTTCTTTTTCGTACTTCATTCATATATATCAAAAAAGGAAAAGGCAACAGCATGACCATGACAAAGGCCATGTCATTTACGATGGAAACATTGGGGAATAACAGCTGTCGAAAAATGGAGTCGGCTATCATCCAGAATGCGGCAAAGGAGACGGCCCAACCAAGGTATTCCAACTCTAAGGGTTTATGGTAACAGAAGCGTAAAATCATGCTGCCCAAAATACTGATAATTCCTAAAATCAGCAGCAAGATTGCAATAATCAATTCGTCGCCTCTTTCTTTGAATTGATAGCCCCAGATTCCCATAATATCGCCATAATAAATTTCCTGTAAATTTCCGCTATAGCCGGTGTCTGTCTGATAAGTTACCCGAAGAGTTTTACCACCGTCCCCTTCGTTTATTTTCAGAAAGACAAATGCTCCCGGGCTGGAATGACCAAAGGGCCTGCTTTTATAAGTGGAATAGCTTTGACGCAATTCATTATCTACATAAAGTTCCATATCCTGACGGTTGCTTCGAAAACAAAGATAAAAATTTTCTTTTATATCCTCAGGCAAAACAGTTTCCACAGTGACTATTTCATTGCGGTCAGCAGGATAGATTCCGGGAATCTTAATATCCTTTACGGTACCATCCTGGCATATCATTTTCCAGGGTACATCAAACAATTCACAATGAGTATCATCCATAATTTCCTTAGGAAGAACAAATTCACCCACCACATAATGATTCTTATGTAATTATAAACTGATTACGTTTCGCAAACATCTAATATTAACTTTATATTTATTATTGTTATAAAACATAAAACCGATGTTATTATAACATAAGATTGTATGTTTTACAAATATGCTGCATAAAATAGAAAATTATCAGACCTTAAATAGCACTACAGAATATTTGAAGTATTGCAAAAATTGATGTATAATTAACTCTGCAAAGGACCTCAAAAAAATCCGAATATTCAAAAAAATCTGTAGACTTATTAATAAAATATACACATAGGTTTTCTGTTGCCCTGAAAGCGATACGGCGAACCGTATCATTAATAAGGCGGAATAAACGAAGAAGCTACAGCTCTCGGTGTGAATTTCTCACAGGTTCTTCAGGAAGCTCTTATGCAGAAATTACGATTATAACAGCATTTCAAAAACAAGGAATACTGAGGTGGCTATATGAATGAAACAATGACAGTCAACGGAAAAGAATACACAGTAATTAAGCTTCTTGGAAAGGGCAAGGGTGGATACTCCTATCTGGCAGAAAAAGAAGGCAGGCAGTATGTTCTTAAGCAGATTCACCACGAACCCTGTGCCTATTATCAGTTTGGGGACAAGATTCAGGCAGAAATACATGATTATGAGAGACTGAAGAGAATTGGTATCAGGATTCCCGAAATGCTGGATGTGGATATTGAAAACGAGAGAATATTAAAAGAGTATATTGAGGGGGAGACTATTTTTGACCTTGTTCTAAATGACAGAATGAAAGAAGAGTATATAGCGCAGGTAAAGGAAATGTCCGGATTACTCTATCCGGCGAATACCAATATCGACTATTTTCCGACTAATTTCATTCCCCGGAACGGGTGTCTGTACTACATTGACTTTGAGTGCAACGATTATATGGAGGAGTGGAATTTCGAGAACTGGGGCATCAAATACTGGTCAAAGACGCCGGAGTTTATGAAGTATGTGGAGGAGCACAGGACAGCTATGCAAAAGGAGGAGCAATGAAAGTATACGACCTTAGAGTCAATTCAAGAAAAAACATACTTGGTCTTGATGATGAACGGATATATTTTGGGTGGAAGCTTGCTTCTGATGAGCGCAATGTATTACAGGAGAGCTGTCGTATCACTCTTGCGAAGGATGAAGGCATGACTCGGGCGGTATGGGACAGCGGTGTGGTTATGACACAGGAATCTGCCTATTTTTTGTATACAGGTGGGGCGCTTCAAGCTTCCACCAGATATTTTTGGTGTGTATGTGTAACGGACAATCACGGCAATTCGGCAGTAAGCGATGTGCAGTGGTTCGAGACGGGGCTTAAGGGATGCACATGTAAGGTATGGGACGGTGCGGAATTTATCGGAAGCCCTGAAGATACGGTCAATACGGACGGCGTGTATGAATATTGCATAACTGCCGGATTTGAGCTTGAAGAGGGAGGGCATACGGCATTTGCCTTCGGACTGCGCGACAAGGATAATTATACGGCGGTGGAGCTTGATGCCAAGGCACTGCGGCTTTTTGTGAGGGAGTACAATGATGGCGCATGGAAGGATGCCATACCGGTTGTGAGTACCTTGGGCAGGCAGGAAGGCTATGAACTTGCAGGTATATACAAAGACAGTGCAGAAAACAGAATCAGCATCGAGGTGGAGCAGGAAAAATTAAGTGTGCGGATTAATGAAATATCGGTTATATGCAGTGAAGATATACTTCCGGAGGATGAGGCATTCCTGCCGCGCCGCAGGGGGCTTAAATGTGTCGGAATTAAGCAATGGGACGGAAAAATCCATATCAGGGATTATTCCATAGAGATAAATAATCCGAAGTGTGGTGATAATTCAGACAATTGCCGTAGTTGCCTTTGTACATACCATGACCTGACGGTTGACAGGGAGTTTGCAGTGTTCAGCCCTGTGGGTTCAGTCTGCGTGAAAAAGACTTTTGAGAAAAGAAAAGATGCAAGACTTATTTCAGCAAGGCTCTATGCCACTGCAATGGGTTTTTATGATGTATACATGAACGGAAAAAAAGTAAATAACGGATTTTACAATCCGGGTTTTACGGATTACCGCAAGAGAATGGCATATCAGACCTATGATGTAACAGAGTATATGAGCGATGGTATCAATGTGCTGGGTGCCGTTGCGATGAAGGGCTATTACACCGGATATGTGGGCTATACAACCTTTCCAATGGTGTACGGAAGGAAAAATGCATTCTTAGGAAAGCTTGTACTTAATTACAGCGACGGAAGCAGTGAGTCAATTGTGACTGATGGAAGCTGGCGCTTTACGGATAAAGGACCTGTACTATATTCGGACTACCAGCAGGGTGAAGTCTATGATGCGAGAAATGAGATTAACTGGCTGGATGAAATGGATGTGCGCTTTGGTGCCTGCGGTATTATTCCGTGGCCGGACAAGGTCATTCCCACCAATGGAAACCTCTCGGATTCGGAAGAATTCCTTGTGACTGCCCAGGAGGGTGATGAGGCGTACATAGAGCGTGTATTAAAGCCGGATATGAACTGTGTTGAGAATCCCAAAGGGCATTTTGTGTATGATTTCGGGCAGAACATGGTGGGAACCGTAAGGATTGCTTTTAACGGCTTGGGCTGGCGTGGAACCTCAATTAAGCTTCGCTACGGAGAGATGAGTTATCCTGACGGAAGGCTTTATATTGCCAACATGAGAAGTGCGGCCAACACCGACTGTTATACCATGAAGGGCGATGAAAAGGAGGTGTTCATACCCACGGGAACCTGCCATGGCTTCAGATATATGGAAATAAGCGGGAATGGTTTTGAACTTTCAAGGGAAGAACTGGATAAGCTGCTTATCTCGGCAGAGGGACTTGTGCTTACCAACACAACCAATACAGCGGGAGGCTTTGAGTGCTCCAATGAAAATGTGAATAAGCTGCAGAGCAACATTGTGTGGGGACAGAGGGGCAACAGCCTTCTTGTATATACCGACTGCCCACAGAGAAACGAGCGCATGGGCTGGACAGGGGATGCTCAGGTTTTTGCTGCAACGGCAGCCTTCAATATGGATATCAAGCCATTTATGGAAAAGTGGCTCACTGATGTGAGGGATGCTCAGCTTATGTATAACCGCGACGGTGCGGTGCCGGACACAGCACCTCTTGGTGGTGACAACAGACCTAGGGGCGGCTGTGCAGGTTGGGGCGATGCGGCAGTAATCGTTCCATGGGAGCTTTATAAGGCAACGGGGGATAAGGGAATTCTTGAGAAAAATTATGCCATGATGAAGGCATGGATCGAATATCAGAGCCGTGATGACAGGCAGTTTTGCGGAGAAAGACTTGTTGATGGAATTGCCGTACCGGAGTGCTCGGATATGTCATCACAGAAATATCTCCAGATTCAGCAGTCGAGAGGCGACCATCTTACCTTTGATGCGGGAACACCATTTATACTGAGTGCAACGGCTTACGCAGCCTATGTGGCAAAGCTTGCTGCCGGAATAGCGCAGCTTCTTGGAAAGAGGTCGGACGCACGGCGTTTCATGGAGCGGTATGAGAATGTCAGGAAAGCTTTTAACGAGGCATGGGTATGTGAGGACGGAAGCCTGGCGTACTGGGGCGAGATGAGTAAATCGGAACCGGACAGCTATGGCAATATTATCAACAAGACAAGATACTGCGATGGTGAGGACAGAACCAAAAGACCGAGCCAGACCGCATACGCCCTTGCCATAGACTTTGACCTGATACCGGAGGAAAAAATGGCAAAAGCCGGACAGTGTCTTAATCAGGCGGTGCTTGACCGGGATGGAAAGCTGTCCGTGGGATTTCTTGGTATATCCCATCTGGCTCCGGCACTATGTAAGGCCGGCTACTATGATACAGCCTTTGCACTTCTTGAACAGACAGGATTTCCGGGATGGCTCTATAGCGTAAAAAACGGTGCCACCACCATATGGGAGCGCTGGAACTCTTATATAGCAGAGACAGGGACCTTCGGCGATGTGTCGATGAATTCCTTTAACCATTATTCCTATGGAGCCATTGGAGAGTGGATGTACCGGACTATTGCCGGAATACGGACGGATGAGCAGGAGGGCATGACAGGCTATAAGCATATTATTCTGTGCCCTCACACGGGAGGAAGCCTCACACATGCAAGTGCATGGCACGAATCAGTATATGGGCGTATTGAGTCCGGCTGGAAAAAGGAAGATGGCAGGATACATTATTATTTTGTGATTCCGCCTAATACAACAGCTACGATATGTATTGAAGGTCAGCCGGTGATGGAAGCCGGAAGCGGAAGCTATGAGTATACAATAGAGCTATCGCATTCATAAGATTGCTAAAGATAAAGAAATATCACTTGATATATATAAAGATAAAAGCGCGTTACGTTTTACCGTGACGCGCCTTTTCTTTGCGATTAAATATCAGATTCTTATTTTTCAATCCCTTCCGTTTTCTTTCCAAACCAGTAGGTGAACCATGCACTTGCAATGAACAGAACAATTCCGATGATAATTGATATGGCATTGATGTTATTGTGTCCCATCTTGGCAAAGATGCCGATTGGGGATGCCACAATAAGACCAAGGATTGCGCTGTAGGTGACGGACGGGAATTTTGCAAACAGCCACTCGATAAGCTTGGATACGGCAAATATTCCCACAACAATTCCGATACCGAAAGGAAGCAGGATTCCAACGCAATGCAGAATTGCTGCACTGTCAAATGCAATCAGTGCGTCGAGAAAATCGCGGATTGTCTCGATTATTCCTGAGTAGAAGCCAAGCAGCATCAGAACCAGGGAACCGCTGACACCCGGAATAACCATGGTGGCAGAGGCAATCACACCGATAAAAAAGAGCTCAACTATCAAAATGATGTTCAGGTTGAAAGAAGCAGAATGGGCTTCCGTTTCACTCATAAATGCCATGGCAACCGCCAGTGCAAAAAGAATAAGAAATGCAATTACATGGCTTACGGAAAAGCTTTTGCCTTCTTTCTTAAGGCTTTCTTTTGCAGGCTTAATAATAAAAGGTACTCCGCCTAAAATAAGACCGATAAAGCAGAGGCTTGTAGGAAGCGGATGATTCTCAAGACAATATGGAAGTATGTAGGAGAATACACCGATACCAAGCACCATACCTATTGCAATAGGAAGAAGGGTCAGTATTGATTTCTTGAAGTTCTTAAATAAGTTATTGATTGCTCCTATGATTTTTTCATAGATGCCCATGGACACCATCATGGTTCCCCCACTTACGCCGGGAATGATGTTAGCGACACCCACAATGACGCCTTTTAAAAGGTCTGATAAAAATTTCATAATAATTCCTTTCTTTATACATATTTAAAATTTATATAAGGATTGAATGCGAATACATTTCATTATAGCGTAACGATGCATTTTGTTCAATAAAAAAATGAATATAAAATCCTTAAGTCTGTAAGCATGTCTGGAACATGCCCTGCATAATATGTGATAGGCAGGGCAGCAGGCTGGTTGCGGTCTGAAAGGAGGCAGTATGGGAATAGAGATATATTTTACGGGAGAGCTTAAACACAGCATTGAGATGCTTATAAAAAGCAGTTCATTTAAGTCTGCTGAGGAGATAAGACTCAGGGTGAACAGACCTGTGAGGGTGGCAAGCGGAGGAAAGATGTATTATCTGGGTAGGGAGGGTGAGCTGAATAAGCACCCGGATGATGTTGTTGTATGTCACAGGGAGGAGCTGGAACGTTGCCTGGAACTGATGAGTGATTATTCGCTCTATGCATTTCATGAAGAAATCAAGAACGGCTTTATTACACTGCCGGGGGGACATCGCGTGGGAATATGCGGACAGGCAGTGTGCGATAAGGGGGAGGTAAAGCATATCAAAAATATAAGTTCAATGAATTTCAGACTGGCAGGACAGCATATAGGCATTGCAAAAGAGCTGGTAAACCGTCTGCTGCGCCCCGGAGGGATATACAGTACACTTATTCTTTCCCCTGCGGGATGCGGCAAGACAACACTGCTGCGGGATATAGTACGTTTCATCTCAGACAGCGGGGTTAATGTATCAGTGATTGACGAGCGCTCGGAGATTGCCGCCTGTTATAAGGGGATTCCCCAGAATGATGTGGGTGACTGCACCGACGTGATGGACATGGTGCCGAAAAGCAGGGGAATTATGATGGTGTTAAGAGCCATGGCACCACGGGTGATTGCGGTGGATGAGATTAACCAGAGTGAGGACTTAAGGGCAATACGTTCGGCAAGGGCTTGCGGTGCAGCACTTCTGTGTACCATGCATTCAGATGAAAATATGCTTGAACATGATATTACGGAAGAAAAAATCTTTGACAGATACATACAGCTTGGCTGCGACAGAAGTTGCCGTGTATATGACGGCAGCGGGCAGTTGCTGTATGAAGGCAGCCTTGTTGAATAAGGGAGGTAGTAAAAATGCTGATTTTTAAGATTATAGGCGGTATTTGCATCATAGGCGCTACAACATTGTACGGGAGAGGACTTGCAGGGGAGTATACCTGCAGGCTTGACACACTCAAAGCCTTAAAGAGAGCATTTAATATTCTGAAGGGTGAACTCAGATATGGAATTGAGACTCTGCCTGCTGCGTTTATGCATGTGGGAGAAAGATGCAGCCTGGGGGATGAGGCTGTCAGAGATTTTTTCTGGGCACTGGGAGGACGTCTTGTCGAAGAGACAGGAAAGAGGCTGGGTGAAGTATGGGAAGAGGAGAGCAAAAAGCTTGCAGCCGAAACGCATCTTAACGGCGCTGAATGTGACAGGCTCATAAAGGTATCGGAATGTCTGGGGTATCTGGATTTAACACAACAGGTAAACAATATTGAGTTATATCTGGATGAGCTTGAGGAGGACATACAGATTCTTTCTGGAAAGTATGCAGATACCTGTAAAATGTATACAAGCCTAGGTGTGATGGCGGGTCTGTTTCTTACCATAATACTCATATGAAAGGTGGTTAAAAGGTGGAGGTCAGCCTTATATTCAAGATTGCCGCCGTAGGAATTCTGGTGTCGGTAATTTCGCAGATTTTAAAGCACAGCGGAAGGGAGGAACATGCTTTTCTGACAAGCCTTGCAGGACTTATTCTTGTGTTGTTCTGGATTGTTCCATACATATATGAATTGTTTGAGACAATAAGGGATTTGTTTTCATTGTAGGGGAGATATTATGGATATGATTAAGGTTGCGCTCATCGGAATGATTGGTGCGCTGCTGGCACTGGAGCTTAAGGGGGCAAAAAGCGAATTTTCAACATATATCAGTCTGGGCGCATGTGTGGTTGTCCTGTTTTATGTTGTGGCAAGATTGTCCGGGATAGTCGGGCAGATTGCGGCATTGTCGGATTACATAGTGCTTGAGGCGGATTATTTCGGCATTCTTCTTAAAATGGCAGGGATAACATATATAGCTGAATTCTCAGGCGCTCTGTGCAGGGATATGGGGTATACGGCACTGGCTCTACAGATTGAAAATTTCGGAAAGCTGACTCTTTTGGCAGTGAGCTGCCCGGTTATAGTGCGGCTTTTGGAATTGATTGGAGAACTTACATGAGAAGTATGCTGGCGGGTATTTTTGTTTTTATTGCTGTGTGCTGCACCGCAACGGGTGTAATGGACGAGAGGGTTCATGCTGTAGAACTTGAGGATTATGATTATACGGAAATTAATGAGAGCACAGACAATTATGATATAAGCTTTGAGGAGATAGTAGCTCTTGTCATGAGCGGGAATTACAGTGATGCACTGCGAAGAATAGGACAGGCAGCGGCATACAGTCTGTTCGGTGGTTTCAGAGAACAGAAGGAAATATTTATCAAGCTGTTGCTGTTAGGAATAATAGGGGCGTTGTTTAAGACTCTTGCAAGCACGTTCGTAGATGCGGGAGTGGCAAAGATGGGTGGCTATATAATGCAGATTGCACTTATTGCCGTTCTGTCTGCGGGTATGGTATGGGCTGTTAATGAGGCTGAGGAACTGCTTGAGGGCATTATCGGATTCATGGAGGCACTGATTCCCACCTACGCTCTTGTCATAACGGCGGGGAGCGGAAGCGCAAGTGCGGTTGCATTCTATGAGCTTGTTATGGTTCTTATTTTTCTGGTGGACAAGATTATTCTTAATGTAGTCATACCGGGAATAAGCATCTATATGATGATTAATATGATGAACTATTTGTCGAAGGATAATATTTTCGGAAGACTGGCTGAGCTTGTGCAGGAGCTTCTATCATGGATTAACAAGACCTTATTCGGATTTGTAATCGGGCTTAACGTAATTAAAGGACTCATAAGCCCAATGCTTGATTCACTGAAAGGAACGGCTTTTACCAAGATCGTGGGGATGATACCGGGAGTGGGAACTGCGGTGGATGCCGTGAGCGGGGTGATAATTGGTTCGGGAGCGCTTATAAAGAACAGTGTAGGCGTGACCGCAATGCTTTTTATTGTTATGCTTTGTGCCATGCCGGCGTTGAAAATCTTTGTTTTTTCATTCGGGTGCAAGGCGGCAGGAGCACTCTTAGAACCGGTGGCGGATAAAAGCTATACAGACTGCATCAATGGGATGCACGAAGGGCTGCAGCTTCTGCTTGTAAGCTCCTGCAATGCGGCAATCATGTTTCTGCTGACGTTGGCAATTCTTTGTTCCGCATCTAATGCAGCCTACTATGCAGGTACATAAAAGGGCAGGGAGAAAGTTATGAACAGTCTGAGCGAGTATGTAAGAAATGTATTCTGCCTGTATATTATTATAAGCATAGCAGGCAATATGACAGCAAACGAGAAATATGCGCGATACATCCGTCTGTTTGGCGGAATAATGATAATAATTGCAGTGATGCGTCCCGTTGTCTCAATGTTTGGAATTAATGTAACAGATATAAGTGTGGATGTATTTGAGGATTATCAACTGTCCGAGGATGTATATGGTGCCATTATGCAGGCGGAAGAGGGGCGCAATCAGGAGATAATAGATGCCTATTATGCTTCTGTAAAGGATAAGGTTAACGAATACGCTGCACAGTGGGGTTATACCGCCTATGATACATCGGTAGAGATTAATCTTGACCCACAGAGTGAAGACTACGGTAAGGTTGTACTAATCAGAACACAGTTAGAGGCAGATGAAAATACATACATTACGGATTTTGAAGCAGTATTTAGCGGATATGATATTGTAACAATAAAAAATAATTTGGCCAACTTCTATAATATCCCGGTGTCTAATATATATATTAACATATATAACCGGCAGGATAATAAGGAGGGAGCTTGAAACTGAGGTGAAACTTTGAAAATCAATCATTTTTTTACTTCACTGAAGAAGCTTAAGTTGTCAAAGGATAAGCTGTTATTGATCCTTCTGGGCGGAGTACTGCTCGTAATTATCTCACTGCCGGTTAAAAATGACAAAAACAGTTCCGGTCAGAGTAAAGAAAGCACTGCAACAGGCAGCGCAATCACGGAAAATGCAGTCATTACAGATACACAGGATTATGCGGACGCTCTGGAAAAAAAGCTTGAGGAAGTGCTGTCGGGTGCTGAGGGGGTCGGAAAGGTCCGGGTACTAATTACATTGGAAAATTCCGGCGAACTGATATTAAAGAGTGATGTAAAG
>CAMAKT010000086.1 GCA_945836135.1 uncultured Clostridia bacterium
ACCTTTGGTAGGCCTTAACGGTCTTGTTGTAAAGACCCATGGCAGTGCCAAGGCAAGAGAAGTGTGTAATTCCGTCCTTCAATGTGTAACATTCAAGGAACAGGGGATTAACGATAAAATCAAAGAGTCCATATCATCAGAGGACGAAAAATAAAATTTAAAAAGAAAAGGAAGGAAGTATATTAAAATGGAATTTGAAAAGTTACAGTCAATTATCGCAGAGGTTTTGAACATCGATGCTGATGAGGTTACAATGGATAAGACATTCGTTGATGACCTTGGTGCAGATTCTCTGGATGTTTTCCAGATTATCATGGGTATCGAGGAGGAATTCGATATCGAGATTCCAAACGAGGCTGCTGAGAGTATTTCAACTGTAGCAGATGCTGTTGAACAGATTAAGAATGCACTTAACAACTAATTATATATAATTATCAGAAAAAGGCCCATCCAAGGTGGGCTCTTTTTCTTACTGTATAAGAATGTGAAGGGGCAATATGATAAACACACAACTAGAGGAATTTGAAAAAATAATCGGCTATGAGTTTAAGGACAGAAGACTTTTAGAGCGGGCGCTTACACACAGTTCATACTGTAACGAGATTAAGCGTCTCAAAAATCAGAGCAATGAGCGCCTTGAGTTCTTAGGTGATGCAGTCTTAGAGGTGACTGTAAGCGACTATCTTTTTGAAAAATATCCTGATAAGGCAGAAGGAGAGCTTACCAAAATCAGAGCCAGTATTGTATGTGAGCCTACGCTTGCGTTATGCAGCAGACAGATTAACCTGGGCGAATGGATTCTTCTTAGCAAGGGAGAGGAACATACAGGCGGAAGAAACAGGGATTCCATTACTTCCGACGCCATGGAGGCTTTAATTGGAGCTATCTATCGTGACGGAGGCTTTAAGCCGGCACAGAGCTTTATAAATAGATTCATTCTTGATGATATTGATAACAAGAAGCTGTTTTATGACAGTAAGACTATTTTACAGGAGCTTCTTCAAAAGGACAGTGGTATGGAGCCGGAATATGAGATTACCGGTGAAAGCGGGCCTGACCATGACAAGCATTTTACTGCCGTTGTCAGATGTGACGGAAAGCTTCTCGGTGAGGGTGAAGGGCATACAAAGAAGGCAGCACAGCAGGCTGCTGCATATAATGCCATCTTAAAAAAGAGATAGAACAGGAACAGACTTATGTATTTGAAATCCATAGAGGTACAGGGATTTAAGTCCTTTGCCAATAAGCTAGTATTTGAATTTCATAATGGTATTACGGGTATAGTGGGCCCTAACGGAAGCGGAAAGAGTAATATCGGCGATGCGGTCCGATGGGTTCTTGGTGAGCAGAGTGCAAAGCAGCTTCGAGGCGGCAAGATGGAGGATGTCATTTTTGCCGGCACCGAGCTTCGAAAGCCGGTGAGTTATGCTTCGGTTGCAATCACAATTGACAACTCAGACCATGCTCTCCAGATTGATTTTGATCAGGTTACAATTACCAGAAAGGTATTCCGTTCCGGTGAGAGCGAATACCTCATGAATGGTTCACCATGCAGGCTCAGGGATATCAATGAGCTTTTTTATGATACAGGTATCGGCAAAGAGGGCTATTCAATTATAGGGCAGGGTCAGATTGACAGAATCCTGAGTGGTAAACCGGATGAACGCAGAGAGCTCTTTGATGAAGCTGCAGGTATTGTTAAATTCAAGCGTCGTAAGGCTGCTGCCCAGAAGAAGTTGGATGACGAGAGCCAGAACCTGGTGCGTGTGAATGACATTCTATCCGAGCTTGAAAAGCAGGTAGGGCCATTGGAGCATCAGGCGGAGAAAGCTAAGGAATACCTTAAGTACAAAGAAGAACTTAAGAAAAATGAGGTAAATCTCTTCCTTATAGAATCAGAGGAAATTAAGGAAGAGTTAGAAAAGATTAACGGGACCTATGTGATTGCGGATAATGAGCTCAAGCAGGCACAGGCGGAGTTTGAACAGTCAGGTGCAGAGTACGAGCAGAATGAAGCGCGTCTTAGCGAACTTAATCATACAATTGAGGAGAACAGCAGGACTGCAAGCCAGGCCTTGATTGATAAGAACAGGCTTACCAGCCAGATTGAGCTTCTTAACGAACAGATTAAGTCAGTGTTAGTAAGCGACGAACAGCTCAACAAGCGTCTACAGTCCATTCAGGATACACTTGAAGACCGTGATGAGGAGAAAAAGAGACATCTTGCGGAACGTTTCAAGATTTCCGATCAGCTCAACGAGATGCGTGTAAGCCGCGATGAGGCGGATGCAGCAGTAAAAGAGCTGAATGACACAATAGTCGCTCTCGAGAATGATATTGAAAATGGTAAGGATGAAGTCATTGATAATCTGAATGAGCGTGGACAGATTAAGGCCAAGTTGCAGCGCAATGAGACGCTGCTTGAACAGATTAATATCCGTAAGTCGGAGTTAACCCGAAAGCTTATCAACTGCAAGAGCGAGGAGGATTCACAGAAGCTTAATCTTGATTCACTTAAGAAAGCTCTTTCCGATGTAAAGGTTGAGTTAGCGTCTCTTGGCGGTACACTGTCTGACAGGGAAAAGAGACAGCTCACAATACGCGACAGCATCAATAAATACAATAACGATATTAATAACATGAATCGTATTGTAATGGGTGAGAGTTCCAAGCTTGAATCGCTTAAAAATATTACAGAACGATATGACGGATACGGCAACAGTATCCGTAAGGTGATGGAACTTAAGGATAAGAATAAGGGAATTATCGGCGTTGTAGCGGATATTATCAAGACTAAGAAACAATATGAAACAGCCATAGAGACAGCACTTGGCGGTACAATTCAGAACATTGTAACGGATACTGAAGATACAGCCAAAGGACTCATTACATATTTGAAGGAAAACAGGTTCGGGCGAGCAACATTTCTCCCGCTGTCTGCAATCAGCGGGCGGGAGGCAAGAATGGATGAAGCACTTACAAGGGAGAGAGGAGCCATAGGCTTTGCCAACAAGCTTGTGGAGTGCGACAAAGAGTTCGAAGAACTTGCGGGGTATCTGCTGGGAAGAATACTTGTGGTTGACAATATTGACAACGCACTTGCAATTGCCAGAAGACATAACCATTCATTAAGAATCGTAACTCTTGAGGGTGATATGTTAAGTCCCGGAGGCTCCATGTCCGGTGGTGCGTTCAAAAACAGCAGCAATCTTTTAGGAAGACGACGTGAAATTGAGGAGCTTGAAGAATCCTTAAGTAAGAATGAAGGAATACTTAAGAAGCTTAATAAAGAACTTACCGAAGCAAGGGAAGGCTTAAGTCAGGTTCGTGAGGAAATCGAAAAACTGAAAAGCGCCATTCAGGAAAAACAACTTGCTGAAAATACAGCCAAGATGAATCTTGAAGCTGCATCTAAGAAGCATGAAGAGCTTACAATGGCATATTCAAACAGCAAGCGTGAGTCAGAAGAGATAGAAACTTCGGTGCTCCAGATTACCGGAGAGATTGATGCCTGCAAGATAGCACTTTCAGAGTCCGACAAGCTTGATAAAGCACTTACAAGTCGAATTAATGATGCTTCAGTGAAAATTGAGCAGACAAAAGCGGCTCTTGCAAAAAAACAGGCGGAGGCTGAGAAGCTTCATATTGATTTTGCTAATTTTTCACAGCAGGATTCCTTTGCCGAGGAGAATGTAAAACGTGTTCTCAGGGAGATTTCACGTCTAAATGAGGAGGCTGAAGAAATAAAGGAAAGCCTCGGACATGCCGGCGATGAAATACAGGAGAAGAAAGACAATATCGAAAAAATCAATCAGACTATAGCCACTGCGGAGGCAAAAATAGCAGAGTATGAAGAAATTGCCGCCAAGGAAAGGGAAGAGCGTGACAAGGCTCAGGCCAAGCAGAAGGAACTCTTTACAAAGCGAGAGGAGATATCCGGACGCATTAACGCTCTCGACAAGGAATGCCTTCGTATTTCATCCAAAATCGAGAAGATTGAGGAGAACCGCGACAGCCGCATTGATTATATGTGGAATGAATACGAGCTCACCTTAATCAGAGCTGCCGAGCTGCGGGATGAAGGAATGCAAAGTTCCGACGAGATGAAGAAGAATATATCCCGTTTAAAGAGCGATATTAAGAAGTTGGGCGATGTCAATGTCAATGCCATTGAGGATTATAAAGAAATTTCTGAGAGATATGTTTTCCTTAAGACACAGCATGATGATCTTATAAGCGCAAGGGACAGCCTGATTAAGATAATCGAAGAATTAGATACAGGTATGAGAAACCAGTTTATCGAGAAATTCCAGGAGATTAAGCTGGAATTTGATAAGGTATTCAAGGAATTGTTCGGCGGTGGTCGTGGAACAATAGAGCTTGAGGAAGATGCGGACATACTAGAGGCAGGAATAAGAATTATATCACAGCCTCCGGGAAAGAAGCTTCAGAACATGATGCAGCTCTCAGGAGGAGAGAAGGCACTTACCGCCATTTCACTTCTATTTGCAATTCAGAATCTTAAGCCGTCTCCGTTCTGCCTGCTGGATGAGATTGAAGCGGCTCTCGATGATTCCAATGTTGTAAGATTTGCCAAATATCTGCATAAGCTAACCAAAAACACTCAGTTTATAGTTATTACACATAGACGAGGAACCATGGCTGCTGCAGACAGATTATATGGTATTACAATGCAGGAGAAAGGTGTATCCACACTTGTATCTGTGGATTTAATAGAAGACCAGCTTGACGATAAGCCTGAGCAGAAAAAAGGAGATATATAAGTTTATGGCAGGATTTTTTAAAAAGTTAGTTTCCGGTCTTACCAAGACGAGGGATAATATCGTTCACGGAATCGACAGTGTATTTTCCGGCTTTTCCAAGATAGACGATGATTTCTATGAAGAGCTTGAGGAAACCCTCATTATGGGTGACATCGGTGTGAACACAACCATGGAGATAATAGACAATCTGAAGGAGAAGGTCAAGGAGAACCATATCAAGGAACCGGCAGAATGCAAGCAGCTTCTGATTAACACAATTAAGGAGCAGATGGACCTCGGTGAGAATGCTTATGAGTTTGAAAACCGTAAATCAGTTATACTTGTTATCGGAGTAAACGGTGTGGGCAAGACTACCTCCATCGGTAAGCTTGCAGCACAGCTTAAGGCTCAGGGAAAAAAGGTTCTTCTTGCGGCGGCGGATACTTTCCGTGCGGCGGCAATCGAACAGCTAACCGAGTGGGCTAACCGTTCGGGAGTTGACATTATAGCCCAGAGCGAAGGTTCTGACCCTGCGGCAGTTATTTTTGACGCGCTCTCTGCAGGAAGAGCAAGAGGTGCCGATGTGATTATCTGTGATACAGCAGGTCGTCTTCACAATAAGAAGAATCTTATGGATGAGCTTAAGAAAATTAACCGCATTATTGACAAAGAACTGCCGGATGCTTATAGAGAGAATCTGATTGTTCTTGATGGTACTACAGGACAGAATGCATTGTCGCAGCTAAAAGAATTTAAGGAAGTTGCAGATATCACCGGTATTATCCTTACGAAGATGGACGGCACGGCAAAGGGAGGAATTGCAGTGGCAATTCAGGCTGAATACGGCATCCCGGTTAAATATATCGGTGTTGGAGAGCATATTGATGATTTGCAGAAGTTTAATTCAGAGGACTTTGTAAATGCCCTTTTTGACATTCCGGAGCAAATCTGATATATTGAAACAGAAAAAATAAGAAAGAAGCGTATTGCAATGAGCGAAAATTATCTTACATTAGAGAAATTTGAGGAAGCAGCAGAGACTGTAAAGAAAGTGACTCTTGAAACTAAGCTGGTGTATAGTGAGTATTTCAGCAACCAGACCGGTAATAAGGTATATTTTAAACCGGAGAATCTTCAGTACACCGGAGCATACAAGGTAAGAGGTGCTTACTATAAGATAAGCACGCTGACCGATGAAGAGAGAGCCAAGGGACTTATAACAGCGTCAGCAGGAAATCATGCACAGGGTGTTGCCTATGCAGCAAAGCTGTATGGCGTGCGTGCAGTTGTGGTTATGCCGGTTACAACGCCGCTTATGAAGGTTAATCGTACCAAGAGCTATGGTGCTGAGGTTGTACTCCACGGAAGTGTGTATGATGAAGCCTGTGAATATGCACTTAAGCTTGCAAAGGAAGAGGGACTTACATTCATTCATCCTTTTGATGATTATGATGTGGCTACGGGACAGGGAAGTATTGCAATGGAGATTATCAAGGAGCTTCCGACTGTTGATTACATATTGGTTCCTATTGGTGGCGGTGGACTTGCCACAGGCGTATCAACACTTGCCAAGCTGCTCAATCCTAAGATTAAGGTAATAGGTGTTGAGCCGGCAGGTGCCAACTGTATGCAGGAATCTCTTAAGGAAGGCAAGGTAGTATCACTTCCGAGCGCCAGCACAATTGCTGACGGAACTGCTGTTAAGACACCGGGAAGCAAGATTTTCCCATATATCAAGAAGAACATTGACGATATTATTACAATTGAAGATGAAGAGCTGATTGTTGCTTTCCTTGATATGGTAGAGAATCATAAGATGATTGTTGAGAATTCCGGTCTTCTCACAGTTGCAGCACTAAAGCATCTCGATGTTAACAATAAGAAGATTGTGTCAATCTTAAGCGGCGGCAATATGGACATCATAACCATGTCCTCTGTTGTACAGCATGGTCTTATTGCCAGAGGAAGAGTATTTACCGTGTCGGTTCTTCTTCCTGACAAGCCGGGTGAGCTCGCAAGGGTAGCCGGCGTAATTGCGGAGGAGAAGGGGAATGTGATCAAGCTTGAACATAATCAGTTTGTAAGCATCAACCGCAATGCTGCAGTGGAGCTTAAGATTACCATGGAGGCATATGGTGAGGAACATAAGGCACAGATTATTGAGGCACTTAAGAGTGCAGGATATGCTGCTAAACTTATATCCACAAACATGATAGCGTAAAGGACATCCTATGTTTGCAAAAAAAAGAAAAAGAATATCCAAGGTGCAATTTATTGCCCTTGGATTTTTAGTAATTATACTGACAGGAACAATCTTACTTATGATGCCTTTTTCAACAAGGGAAGGGCAAAATACTACATTTCTTGAAGCAATGTTTACCGCTGTGAGTGCAACCTGTGTGACAGGCCTTGTAGCTGTGGATACATTTTCACACTGGACGGTGGCAGGTCAGATTATCATACTTGTGATGATACAGATTGGTGGTCTGGGATTTATGAGCATAGGCATTACCTTTGCACTTCTTCTGAGACGACGTGTATCACTCCGTTACCGCGGATTAATGCAGGAGAGCGTTAATACCCTTCAGATTGGTGGAATAGTGAAGCTAACCAAGAAAATGATAAAAGGTACATTGATTTTCGAGGGCATTGGTGCAGCCATTCTGGCAATACGTTTCGCAGGTAAGTTAGGGGTTCCAAGGGGAATATATTATGGAATATTCCATTCAGTATCTGCATTCTGCAACGCAGGCTTTGACTTGTTCGGACGATACAGTGAATATAATTCACTATGCGGTCTTGAGGGTGACTGGGTTGTAATTATGACCATCAGTGCTCTTGTCATTATCGGTGGTCTGGGCTTTGTGGTCTGGGACGATATCTCCAGGAATAAGCTTCATTTCAGAAAGTACAGGCTTCATTCTAAGATTGTGCTTTCGGTTACGGCTGTATTGCTGGCTGTGGGTACAATTCTGTTCCTGATTTTTGAGAACAATAATACACTTGTGGGTATGAATCCGGGAACTAAGTTCCTTGCGGCATTCTTTTCAAGTGTAACTCCAAGAACAGCAGGCTTTAATTCTATAGACACTGCGGCGCTTACACCTGCATCCAAGCTTCTTACCATGATGCTTATGTTCATCGGAGGAAGCCCCGGTTCTACCGCGGGCGGTGCAAAGACTACCACTCTTTTTGTCATTATAGCCTACCTGTGGACTTCAATGCGCAGTAAATACGGAATTGATGTTTTCGGAAGAAGACTTCAGGCAGATGTTGTAAAGAAAGCGGCACTGGTTATCGGAGTGAATATGTTCCTTTTTCTTACAGCGGCCTTGGTTATTCTGGGGTTGCAGCCGGAGCTTTTGTTCTCCGATGTAATGTTTGAGGTTATTTCTGCAATCAGTACAGTTGGTATGACAACGGGAATTACCAGAAGTCTTTGCACGGCTTCTAAGATAGCGGTTATGATGCTTATGTACTGCGGGCGAATAGGAAGCCTTTCCTTTGCTTTGTCATTTTCGGAGAATAAGAGAATTGTTCCCGTCCAGCAGCCGGAAGAACAGATTAATATCGGATAATTGTCGAATTTATGCCTGCGCTGCGGCATATTAAGAAAATTACAAAAAGGCAGCGCGGAAATGAGGAATAAGGTGAAATCATTTTTAATTATAGGTATGGGGCGCTTTGGACATCATATTACACAGAATCTTGCGGCACAGGGCGCAGAGATTATGATAGTGGATACAGATCAAAGTAAGATGGAGGACTTACTTCCTCTGGTTACCAGTGCCAAGATTGGTGACTGCACCAGTGAAGAGGTACTTAGAACCCTTGGTATTGCCAACTTTGATATGTGTATTGTGTGCATCGGAACGAATTTCCAGAGCTCTCTTGAGATTACCAGTCTTTTAAAGGAGATGGGAGCCAAATGCGTTGTCAGCAAGGCGACCCGTGATATTCACGCTAAGTTTCTGCTTCGCAACGGCGCCGATGAGGTAATCTATCCGGACAGAGATATTGCAGAGAAGCTTGCAGTAAGGTACAGCTCGGACCATCTTTTTGACTATATTGAGCTTAGCGGGGATTATGCGGTATATGAGATTCCTGTAGCTGCTGAATGGGTAGGGCATTCAATCAAGGACCTCAATTTCAGAAGAAAGTATAATGTCAACATTCTCGGGACAAAGGCAGGAAACGGAAAGACTTCACTTATGCCGACGGCGGATTATGTGTTTGAGGAGAATGTTCATCTGCTTGTTGTAGGAACCCGTGCGGATGTGCAGAAGATTTTGAAGAAAATTTGATAAATAAATGAGATTAGTGTGTCAAAGATAATTTATTTAATGGAGGCTTTAAATCTATATGAAAGAAAAGGTCTATAACTGGTACGCAGATTTAGGAGACGGAGATTATCGTAATCCAATTTTATATACTGATTATTCGGATCCGGATGCAATCAGGGTAGGGGATGATTACTTTATGACGGCATCCTCATTCTGTAATACACCGGGACTTCCGATACTTCATTCTAAGGATCTGGTAAACTGGAAGGTAATCAATTATGCACTTCGTAATATTCCTTATCCGCGATATGAAACTCCGCAGCATGGCTGTGGTGTATGGGCACCGGCAATAAGATACCACGACGGAGAATTTATCATATTCTTTCCGATGCCTGACGAAGGAATTTTTGTGACAAAGACAAAGAATCCATGGGGGGAATGGTCAGAACCGTACCCGATATTTGAAGGAAAGGGCTGGATTGACCCTTGTCCGTTCTGGGATGATGACGGAAGGGCATATATGGTGTCGGCCTTTGCCAAGAGCCGTATAGGCTTCAAGAGTATACTTAACCTTGCTGAGATGAAGCCGGATTGTTCCGGACTGATTGACGAAGGCAGGCATATTTTTGACGGAAATGAAAACGGGCAGGTTACAATTGAAGGACCTAAGCTTTATAAGAGAAACGGATATTATTACATAATGGCACCGGCGGGAGGCGTTAAGCCGGGCTGGCAGGTGGTTCTTCGTTCAAAGAATATCTGGGGGCCATATGAGTACAAGAATGTGCTTGTTCAGGGAAATACACCTGTTAACGGACCACATCAGGGTGCGTGGCTTGACACACAGACAGGTGAGGAATATTTCCTTCATTTTCAGGATGTGTATGCTGCCGGACGTATCGTACATATGCAGCCGGTTCGTTGGGAGAATGACTGGCCGATAATGGGTGAGCAGATAAGTGCCGATGCCGGGCAGCCTGTAATGACACATAAAAAGCCGGATATCGGAGAAAATGCAAGAAGAGCTTTAGAGAACTTTAAGAAGGAAAATGGGCTTTCGGATATATATGCTCCGGATGCCTCTGATGATTTCTCCGGTGAAAAGCTTGGAATGCAGTGGCAGTGGAATGCCAATCACAAGGATGACTGGTACAAGCTTACCGGTCACAGCATACAGCTTAAGGCAGTACATAAGGAAACAGAAAACTCAATTGCGAATACCTCCAATCTGCTGCTTCAGAAGTGGATTGCACCTGAGTTTACCGCATATACTGAGCTTGACACTGCCATGATGCAGGAGGGGGATATTGCCGGAATGGTTTCTCTCGGTGTAGATTACGGTGCTGTGGCTGTACGGAGGGAGCAGGGAACATTTAAGATTGTATCTGTTTCAGGGCATCAGAACTTTAAGAATGAACAGGCATTCTCTCAGGATAAGGTGGAAGAACTTGCCGAGGTTAAATGTACACCGGAAAATAGCTGTAAGATCTATTTCAGAAATCGTGTAGAGAAGCTGCCAAGCCTTGAGAAAGATGTACCTAGACAGATGATATATCTTGATTACAGTACCGATGGAGAAAATTATACCACTGCTCTGGAGTACGAGGCCACGGCAGGACGCTGGGTAGGTGTCAAGAACGGAATTTTCTGCTGCCACGAAGGAGATGGCGATGGCAAATTTGCAGAATTTGGTTATTTTTATATTGCCTAAGTTTACTTAAAGTAATATAATTAAAGCAGGCTTGTTGTTAAATTTTAGACAAGCCAGACATATTATTTTTGCATTATAATTTTATGGCCGTGTGGCAGAATTGGAGGATGATGTATGATTAACATTCCTGAAATGAAGGTAGGAATTGTGGCAGTTTCAAGAGACTGCT
>CAMAKT010000087.1 GCA_945836135.1 uncultured Clostridia bacterium
CACCACATTCAGCTTGATAGCAAGTTCTTCTTGCGAAAGTCCTTTTGATTTTCTGATTGCTTTAATGTTTTCGTTTAACATTAGGGATAACCTCCTTTCTTTCAGTCGTTACCTCTATTGTATGGAAAACTGCCCGTTGCTACAAGCAACGCATATTAACACTCAGTCTTTATAGTTGTGGTATACTGCCGGGTATATTATTTTCTTTGGGCGAAAGTTGTTATCGCTTCTTTTTTGTATTCATACGATATATCAGGCAGCCACCCATGCCGGAAATAAAATACATCACGCTGCTCACCACATTGCTGTCTTTTATTCCAGGAATTAAATTTCCAAGTACGATTTTTATCACAAGCAGGACAATAATCATAAGAATACATTCGCCTACTATAATTAATTCTTTCTTCATAAGCTTCCTCCGGTCTGCCACCTAAACAAACAAATTTGTCATATAAATATCTGTCCTGACTCTTTCGGGGGGCATAATAATTATCAAAATCGGCAAAACGATAAAAGGCTGTTGTTTCAGGATGTTTTTTTGCCAAATCCTCTGCCAGCTTAAATGCCTCTGATTTCGGTAACCGCATTATGTTCATAAGAGGGGTACAATCCGGATAACAATAATTCACAAGTACAATTTTTTCAAAATCTATCACTCTTTCAGCCTCCACTCCTACTTAAACAGCATTCCAAATGCAATCGCAATAACCAGAGTTACAATACCTGCTCCGAATGCAAGCAAAAGTTTTTGATATGGTCTTTTTCCTTCTTCTCTGGCTTTTGCAATTTCGTCAAGTCCCTCACCCTCTGTAAACGCAATGATTTCTCTATAGGTTTGGATATCAAACTGTTTCTTTTTCTTCTCAACCATTATTGCCACATAAAAGGTGGCTGCCATCAGAATCACCCAGATGGCAATTCCAAAATAATTCAGAAAATGAGCAAGCGGGATTGGCGTAATCATTACCGCCAAAAACATAATGGCAAACACCTGACTTAATTTTTCAAATTCCTTTTTGTCCTCACTTCTTACTTGCTGTTTCATAATATCAACATCTCCTTTGATTAAATTATCTATGGAGGTGTTAAATACTTCACTTAGAAGAACAAGACTATTTACATCCGGATAACTCTTATCATTTTCCCAGTTTGAAATAGTTTGTCTGGAAACATACACTTTTTCTGCTAAAGCATCCTGGGATAAAGATAATTCGTTTCGATATTTTTTTATTTGCTGTCCAAGTTCCATATTGATTACCTCCTTTCGTTCCCACCTTAATCAAATTTGACTTTTCTGTCTATCAAAGAACTTTTACATATGTCTTTCGGGGCTGATTTTCTTATGTCAAAAGTCTTTTACATCGTATTTCCATTTAGAAAATTCGGCTAATTCGTAATCAAATTCCGAATTAGCCGAATTATAAGGTATATCCCAAAATTCAGTTTTCTGTAACTTAGTCCACCAGCACCGGATTCTCACATACCACCCATGGCAGGCCGTACTTGTTCAGTGCGTCCATGAATGGATCCGGGTCGAACTCCTCAACGGTAAACACGCCCGGTTTGTTCCAGATGCCCTTAACCACCATCATGGCGCCAATCATGGCAGGGACACCGGTTGTATAAGAGATTGCCTGTGAGCCCACCTCACGGTAGCACTCCTGATGGTCACATACATTATAAATATACAGAGTCTTTTCCTTACCGTCCTTGATACCGGTGTAGATACAGCCGATGTTGGTCTTGCCCACGGTTCTTGGTCCAAGGGATGCCGGGTCAGGAAGAAGCGCCTTCAAAAACTGGATAGGAACAATTTCTTTTCCGTCGAAATTGATAGGGGTTGTTGATAGCATTCCCACATTCTCAAGACACTTCATATGTGTAAGGTAGCTCTGTCCGAAGGTCATGAAGAAACGGATTCTCTTTACCCCCGGAATATTCGCTGCAAGGGACTCAATCTCCTCATGGTGGAGAAGGTACATATCCTTCATTCCGACCTCAGGGAAATCATACTCCCTCTTAATCTCCATAGGCTTTGTCTCAATCCACTTGCCGTTCTCCCAGTATGAGCCCGGAGCAGATACCTCACGAAGATTAATCTCAGGGTTGAAATTGGTGGCAAAAGGATATCCGTGGTCACCGCCGTTGCAGTCAAGGATATCTATTGTATGTATCTCGTCAAAATAATGCTTAAGAGCATATGCGGTGAATACACTGGTAACACCCGGGTCAAAACCGCTTCCTAAGAGTCCTGTGATGCCCGCCTTCTCATATCTTTCGCGGTATGCCCACTGCCATGAATAGTCAAAATATGCCGTGAAGCCAAGGCGCTTGCAGCGCTCCTCATATACCTTTCTCCACTCCGGGTCGTCGGTATTCTCGCACTCATAATTGGCTGTATCAATATAAGGAACCTTGGTGGCAAGGCAGGCATCCATAATTGTCAAGTCCTGATACGGAAGTGCCACATTGAGCACTGCATCCGGCTTGTAGCTCTCAATCAGTGCAATAACCTCCTCCACATGGTCTGCGTCAAGCTGTGCAGTGGTAATAACTGTGTTTGTTTTACCCTCAAGCTCTTTTTTAAGTGCATCGCACTTGCTCTTTGTTCTGCTTGCTATGCAAAGCTCAGTGAATACCTCACTGACCTGACAGCATTTGTGGATTGCCACTGAAGCAACTCCACCACATCCGATAACTAATAAACGACTCATTCTCTTTCCTCCTCTTCCAATAAATCCTCAACATATTTTGGCAGCATGAAGGCTCCCATATGCAGGTTGCAAGTATAATATTCCGTCGGAATCTGACGGGCTTTCCACTCCTTAGGCTTGAAATCCGTGAGCGGATGATATTTCTTCGATGCAAATCCAAACAGCCAGTAACCTGACGGGCTGGTCGGAATATGTGCCTGATAGACACGGCTGATTGGGAAGGTATGGAATACCTTTCTGTGCATCCTGCGGCAGGCCTGGGCATCCTCATCATAGAAAGGACTTCCATGCTGATACACAAGTATTCCGTCCTCCTCCAAAGCCTTAAAACAACTGCCGTAGAATTCCCTCGTGAAGAACCCCTCTGATGCCCCGAATGGGTCCGTTGCATCATTTATAATCAAATCGTATGCCGCCAGCTTTGAACGCAGGAAACGAAGTGCATCCGTGTTGTACACATGAACCCTCTCATCATCAAGCCCCTTGGCTGTCTCCGGAAAATATTCTTTGCACACCTCCACAAAGGTACTGTCCTGCTCCACAATATCAATGCACTCAACACTGTCATAGTGCAGAAGCTCCTTGGCAACACCGCCGTCGCCTCCACCGATAATCAGCACCTTGCGCACATCCGGGTGCACCGCCATAGGCACATGCACCACCATCTCATTGTAGATAAAGCAGTCCTGCTCCGAAAAAATAACACTTCCGTCCAGTGTAAGAAACCTGCCGAACTCCGGCGAATCGAACACATCAATGCGCTGGTAGTCGCTCTTGACCGAGTACAACTGGCGCTCCACACGAATGTCAAATTTCACATGCGGAGAATGATTCTCCGAAAACCATATTTCCATAATATTAATACCCTCATTTCCGCGCAATATATAACCCTGCGCACTTTAGAAATACATCTTTTTATAGCTTTAACACTTGTAAATACTCCACCTTCGGGTCCTCCATGCCCTGCATTGAGCAGCCCTTCTCAATGGAGTACAGAATATAGTCAATTATATCGTCGGTAATCTCCTCACCCGGTGCCAGAATCGGTATGCCCGGCGGATATGCCATCACAAACTCACCCGATATCCTGCCTGCCGCCTTCCTAATCGGCACGCTCTCCTTCTCGGAATAAAAGGCCTTCTGAGGAGAAACGGCAACCTTTGGAAGCAGCATCTCTCTGTCCACCTCGAAGCGTCGTTCCTCTCTTGAGTACAGACGGCTGATTTCTGCCAGCGCTCCCATCAGACGCTCTAAGTCCTGAATCCTGTCGCCTATAGAGATATATGCCAGAATATTTCCTATGTCTCCAAACTCTATCTGTATGTCATATTCATCCCGTAGTATATCGTATATCTCGATTCCATCTAAGCCTATATCTCTGGTAAACACACACAGCTTGGTCACGTCGAAATCATATACTGAGCCTCCGTTTACCAGTTCCTTGCCGTAGGCATAATAACCACCGATGGAATTAATCTCATCTCTTGCATACTCAGCCCACTCCATAACCTTCTGAAAGGACTGCCTGCCTCGCAGCGCAAGGTTCCTTCGGGATATATCAAGGCTTGCCATAAGCAGATAGGAAGCACTTGTAGTCTGGGTAAGATTAATAATCGTACGCACATAGTCAGCATTCATTCCGTTATTAGTCAGAAGGATTGAACTCTGCGTAAGTGAGCCTCCCGACTTGTGCATGGATATCGCTGCCATGTCCGCTCCGGCAGCAATTCCCGATATAGGAAGATTATCGCCAAAGTACAGATGGGTGCCATGAGCCTCATCAGCCAGCACCTTAAGTCCATGGGCATGGGCAAGCTCACATATTCCCTTGATATCGGAACATATTCCATAATAAGTCGGATTATTTACAAGCACCGCCACCGCCTTGGGATGGGCAAGAATTGCCTCCTCCACCTGCTCCTTGGTAATTCCAAGCATTATTCCTATCCTTGTATTTACCTCAGCATTGATATACACGGGAATTGCGCCGCACAGAATGAGCACGTTGATTACGCTCTTATGTACATTTCGCGGAACAATAATCTCATCCCCCGCCTTGCATACCGACAGCACCATGCCCTGAACCGCCGATGTAGTGCCGCCTACCATAAAGAAAGCATGCTCTGCTCCGAAAGCATCTGCCGCCAGTTCCTCCGCCTCCTTGATTACCGATACCGGATGGCACAGATTATCAAGAGGCTTCATTGAATTTACATCAATCTGGACGCAACGCTCACCCAGCAAATCCACAAGTTCAGGATTACCACGCCCCCTCTTATGCCCGGGCACGTCAAAAGGCACAACCCTGTTTCTTCGAAATTTCTCAAGCGCCTCATATAATGGCGCAGACGTCTGTTTTTTTAAGTCCATGGTAATCCTCTTTTCTTATCTCTCCGTGTTATGAAAGTCGATTGCTCTGCACTAACGCGCTCCCGCAATCGCCCACAGCATTCGCAATCCGGGCTAATCGCCCTACTTGCTCATGTAGTGGGTGCGCCGGATGGGGATAGCCGCCTCCGTGCAAGCACGGGGCATCCATCTCCATCCGGCTTGCTTTCATAACAACAAAGGCAGGTGTGAATAGTCACGCCTGCCTTAAAATCCCAATTATTCCATATAGGAAATCAAACTATCTCAGAGTTTATCTGGCAAAGTACCGCTACCGCTCTTATTGACCGTTTCACAAGATGATATGCATACGCATGATATTCAGTAAATCAACTTATAAAATTTGAGCTTCTAACTCAATCAATAATGTGTGCCCTTGTCACACCTCGGCAACCGACCCGCCTGTCCGCATGGCTTAACGTGTATATGTATACGTGGTCTGCATCTGATAAACCTCATCAAAACACTATTTGAACTATAATATATCTGTAAAAAAATGTCAATTATTTTCTTAAATAAGTTTACGCTTTTTCGCAAAAGTACGTCCGAAGCATTCGTCACAATATGTGACGAATGAAAAGTATGCAAAAGTCCGCTGGAAAACAAGTTTTCCAGCGGACTTTGACATACTTTTTTCGATTTGCCGCACAGCGGCAAGAACTTCGGACATACAATTATATAAAACAGAAACCCATTACCTGACTTATTCAAGCTTAAATTTTCCAACTTCCTTGTTGAGGTCATTGGAAATATCCATATTTGCGTGTGCCTCCTCACCGATATCGCTCACACTGTTTGCAAGGTCAACAGCCTTCTCAGTCACATTGGTAATTCCGCTTGTGCTCTCGGACACTGCTATATCAAGGGCTCCTATGGAATCTCGCACGAAGTCCATATTGGACCTGATTGAGCCGCTCTTCTCGGCAAAGCTCTGCATCGTCCGGTTCATATTATCGACATCACTTAAGTACTTGTCGCAAATTTCAAGAAGCTTCTTGTAGCCCTGCATTGCCGTAACATCCATGAACTCAATCATGTTGCCGGCTTCTCCGGCAAGTTCGTTAACCGCCTCTATAACCTCTCTGCTGACGGTCTGTATCCTGCCGGCCGTCTGTGAAGCACTCATGGCAAGATTCCCAATCTCACTAGCAACAACTGCAAAACCTCTGCCTGCATCGCCCGCTCTGGCAGCCTCGATGCTTGCATTGAGGGCAAGAAGGTTAGTCTGACTTGCAATGCTTAATATATTATCCGTAAGGGTATTAATCTCCTCAACTGCCTTTGATTTCTCAATCTTATCCCTAACATTGTCCGCCATCTGCGCTGCGGAAGCCTTAGCCTGATCCTGCTCCTGCTTTGCTTCGTCGTATACCACACGTACATTGCCCATAATCTGCTTAGAATTCTCGCTTCCCTCCGACGCATGGTTGCTGATTTCCTCAACTGAATCATAGGTTTCATTGACTGAATGATTAATCTGGTCAAGGGAAGCATTGGTCTCCTGCATTGAAGCACTCATCTGCTCCATGGTGGCAGATACCTCGGATATGCTGACCTGGGCTTCACTCAGATTATTTACAACTTTCTGTGAAGAATCATTCAAAACACCGGAATTATGGGATATATTGAGCATAATCCCACGTATATGTGCAAGAAGCGCATTTACATTGCTGGCAATATTCTCAAGCTCGTCTCCCGTCTTAACATTAAGCTGCTGTGTGAGGTCACCCTCATTGTTAACAAGGTCGTAGAGCTTATCATCCACTGCATTCAGGTGTTTGATGATTATACCCACTGCAATGTTAAGAATGACCAGTGCAATGACAAGACAACTCAATGTAATAATAATGGTTCTTAAGTTGGTTGTATCAATACGTGCGTTAATTTCAGACGCATCATAGTCACATGCCATTATCGCTACAACCTTTCCATCAGAGTTAAATATAGGTGCAAACGCAGTTATAATGGAATAATCGCCATATGGATATATCGACCCGTCCGTATAGGTATTACCGCTGAATGCCTCTTCCAGTTCCTTATAAGTATAATCATACAAAGTACCGTAAGGACATGGATTATCCGGATCCGTGTCTATGCTGTAATACACATTGCCATTCTCAGCGTATAGGGTATACATAAAGAGAATTCCCAAGTCCTCCCTTACGCCATTCATGGTTGCCTTTATTGTTTCAAACAATTCAACCTGTCCTCCGGCTGCATGCAACTGCTCAAGCTCATCTCCGCTTATGACATTGGTAGCAACCTTGGCAGCCATCATGGCTTCCTCACTGCCAAGCTGTGACATTCCAACCTCCACGGCCTGATATGCATTCAATCCCATCACAAGTGCCATCACAACCAGTATGAATACGGCCGGTATCATAATCTTGGCACGGACTCCCAGCTTTCGTACCTTTGCTCTTTTTTGCTTCATAGTAATCTCCCTCCCTGGTAAGAAATAAAATCCTTACTAATTTTATCACTACGATTGCAATCATGCAATAATTATCAGAAAAATAAGCTTATTCCGGAATAATAACACACTTTTCGCTATTGATTTCGTCTATTCCATTTTTAATTGTAGAAATACACTCCTCGACAGTAAGTGACTGCTGCTCACCGGTATTCATATCCTTCACTGTAAGAAGATTACTTTCGATTTCGCTCTCTCCTATGAAAATACAATATGGTATTGAAAGTTTATTCGCATAAGCAAGCTTCTGCTTAAACTTCTTATCCTCTAAGTAGGTCTGGATATTAATGCCGCTACTTCGTATAACAGCTGCCGTCTCCACAGCCTTACTCATATCATCAGTCATCGGTATAAGCAATACATCAATAGGCGACTTAAGCTTCTCGTTGATATATTTATACTCGTTCAGAATGTAGAACAATCTCGTGAGACCGATTGACATTCCCACACCCGGAAGCTGCTTCTTGGTATAATATGCCGCAAGGTTGTCATAACGCCCACCGCTGCACACACTTCCAATCTCAGGGTGCTTGTTGATGGTTGTCTCATACACTGTTCCGGTGTAGTAATCGAGACCTCTTGCAATTGTCAAATCAATCTTATAATTCTTAGCAGGAACACCGAACCTGCCTATATAATACAGAACCTGTGTAAGTTCCTCAACGCCCGTATCAAACAGTTCATTCTTTCCCACATGAGCTTTAAGCGCCGCAAGCTTCTCCTTATCGGTTCCCTGCATTGTAAGCAGTGAAACGATATCAGCAACAGCATCACCACCCACACCAATCTCCTCAAGCTCCTTTAAGACATTTTCAAGACCAATCTTATCAAACTTGTCGATAACTCGCAGAATATCCGTAACCTTATCCGAATAATCATACATCTCAAACAGTCCGTACAGTATCTTTCTGTTGTTGATTCTGAAAGTGAAGTCCTCTATTCCAAGCTTGTTAAATACATTATAAATAATGCTCGGCATCTCCGCATCATTGATTATGCTGAGTTCTCCGTCACCGATGATATCGATATCAGCCTGATAGAACTCTCTGAAACGCCCCTTCTGCGCACGCTCGCCTCGGTATACCTTCCCAATTTGGTATCTTCTGAAAGGAAAGCTTATCTCTCCCTGATTCTTTGCAACGTATTTTGCAAGTGGAACTGTCAGGTCAAACCTCATGGTCAAATCAGTGTCACCCTTGTTAAAGCGGTAAATCTGCTTCTCCGTCTCGCCGCCTGCCTTTGCCAGAAGAATCTCGCTGTACTCAAGGACCGGAGTATCAATAGGGAAAAAGCCGAAAGATTTATACGTGCTTTCCAAAACATTCTTTATATGCTCGAACAACACCTGCTCCTGAGGCGCTAATTCCATAAAGCCCGACAATGTACGTGGCGTAATAATTGTGCTCATATCTGCTGTTACCTTCTTTCTTAGTTATAAAAAAAATTTACCATAAAAAAATGTATTTTTCAACCAAAATGGGGGATATTTAAATTATTACCGTACTGTTTTTACCCTGTGACTTCATTATCTGTTTTTTCTCATACATCTGTGCATCTGCCCTCTTAAATACACTTTCATATTGATTATCTGAATTTTTATCATATACCGCCCCGCCTACGGACGCAACAACCCTCACCTCGCCCGTCTGGCAATCAAGTTTCCTCTCAAATTCATGAATAAAGACCCCACACACTTCCTCATTCATTTTCTTCATTATCACCGCAAATTCATCCCCGCCTATACGGTATGTGTTCTCATATCCAAAGACATCTGCAATGGTCTTTGCCGCTGTTATCAGGAGCTTATTGCCGTAATCGTGACCGTAAGTATCATTAATATGCTTAAGCCCATTTACATCAATGACAAATACAGCAAAGTTTTCTCTTCCTTTACGAATTCTGTCGTTAATCTCCAAAATAGCCTGCATATAAGCAGTATTATTCATAATGCCTGTAAGCTTGTCCACATACGCCAAGCTATTTATATAGTCAATACGCTTTTTAAGCTGGTGAGCCGTTTCCTTCAAGCTTTCTGCAAGAGTACCCACCTCGTCCTTGGAGCGGCATCTGAGTATAACATCCAGATTGCCATCGGCTATCTCCCTGGCGGCAGTATTAAGCTCCTTAAGCGGATTTACAATAGTTCTTGCAATCCCCCACGCTATGCATGTAAACACAATAACCGCCAGTGCCACTATAACCAGCATCCTTACAAGAAGTTTATTACTATTGCTGTCAATCTCCAAAACCGGTACTGTAACGGCAAGCTTCATTCCATTGTCAAGAGTTCTGAAAGCCAGCTTTTTCTCAACACCATCAAAGGTATAGTCATACAGCCTTACTCCTGTTGCGTTTTCTTCACTCTCCCCTGCGATTACGCTCTCCTTAAAGTCTTTAATAAGTGTTCCCTTTTCATAGTTTTTACTGTGAATAATCTCAAAATTATCGTCAATTAAAAATGCATATCCGGTATCATACACCCGGATATCATCCACTTTATCCGATATATAATTAAAATCAATATCCATTCCCACCACACAAAGCAGAACGCCATCTTTGTAAACCGGAACAACGTAGGAAATCATGTAAATGTCAACACTCTCATTGTAATATGGCGACATCCAGACTGCTCTTCCCGCATTCACCGGCTGGTAATACCACCCCGCATGCTCCACATCATCACTGCCATACATTGAAATATCAGTAAGCTCCCAGTCTACAAAGCTATCACTGCCTGCACATTTTGCCTTATACACTCCCGCCATAGGCGCACTTATCTCAGCATTAACTCTGATATAACCGCTAACCGCACCATCGGTCTCATTCACAACAGTGAGTACCAATCTCGAAAGATACTGTATATATTGTGCCAAATTATCCTCGTCGGATAAACTTTCTATACTGTCTACATTATCATAGGCATATACAGAAAGAATTCTGACCGACTGCTCTATTCTATCCAGAATGCTGTTAAGCTCCCTTGCCTTCTCGTCGCAGGTAAGATTCATAATTTTAACAGAATCCTCGTCAAGTGTCTGTCTGAAGCTTAAAAAGCCCACGCCGCCTATCATTGTAACTGATACAATTATTCCGGTTAATATCAAAAGAAGGATTTTTGAACGAACAGATTTCATACCGTAATACCCCTTATCGCTTCCGTAAAAATCAAAATATTGTATTTATTATATTACATGTGACGAATAAAGGCAATACTTTGAATTATTCAAAAAAGAACGGGCTTGTCATTGCCCGTTCCTGTTACCGCTGCTAATCTCAGC
>CAMAKT010000088.1 GCA_945836135.1 uncultured Clostridia bacterium
TGAGATACTAAAGCTCGCTGCATCACATGAGGTTGAGATTTTTGAGTTTTCTCAGATGTCTGTAAAGGAGCAGTTAGATAACGAAAGGCTGCTTTTGTTTAGCCCGCCAACGTATGTTAATTCAGTTGCGGCTTATCTGGAGCTTAGTGATATAGCCGGAGAAGATGGAAATATTCTGGGATATCCTGCGATGAGTGGAGAGACTGCCTACGGCCTTGCAGCGGACGGCGGCTTTGCAATGAATGCCAACAGCAGCAACAAGGATGCAGCATGGGCATTTATTGAATTTTCAGTTATGATTCAAAGCAATTATGCTAAGGACATGTACAGCGAATTTCCGGTTCTTAAAAGTGCGCTGGAGGAGATATTTACTTCGTGTACACAGATTAAGTATGCTTATGATGAGCTTGGCAATTTAAGGATGGATGCGGACGGCGAGCCTATGGAAAAGGCGCAGGTTGTGATTAAAAAGCCGTACTATGGAGTGGACGTGTCGTTTGCACATGCGAAGAAAGAGGACATTGACAACATATATGCGCTCATAAATAATATGAGTATAATTGTGTATCAGAACAGCCAGATTGAGTCGATAATATCCGAGGAGGTTGAGAATATGCTTAATGGCATCTCAACACCGGAGGAGACTGCGTCGGTGATACAAGGCAGGGTACAGCTTATTCTTGATGAGTGGGCAGATTGAATGTTATGGTGGTATGTAAAATAGTGAGAGACGCAGAAAGCAATCTGCGCCTCTTAAATACTTATTTCTTTTGATTGGTGGGCTGGATACCTTCTTTTCGGACGTTGTGAATTTAGTTCTGATTTTCGGGCGTGGTTTTACGGGTTACACTATTGAATTTGTTTAGATTTTCCTGCTCATGCAGACGTTCCTGTTCTTTTTTGTCCATATTAATATCCCTTCGATTAGATTGGGATTATTATTTGCAAATTTGCGAAAAAATACTTGCCTTTTTCATCCAGGCGTGTTATAATCTCGATTGTTGTGAATATAGCTCGATGTTCCTCTGGTACATACGGTATTTATGAACATCTAAAATTTAAGGAGGCTCACAAATGAACGAAATTATTAAGAAGATTGAGGACGCTCAGTTAAAGGAATCCGTAGCAGATTTCAATGTTGGTGATACTGTAAGAGTATCAGCTAAGATTAAGGAAGGTAACCGTGAGAGAATTCAGGTATTCGAGGGTACTGTACTTAAGAGACAGGGCGGAAGCTCAAGAGAGACTTTCACTGTAAGAAAGATTTCTAACGGTGTAGGCGTTGAGAGAACATGGCCATTACATTCCCCAACTATTGAGAAGATTGAGGTTGTAAGAACAGGTAAGGCCAGAAGAGCTAAGTTATTCTACTTAAGAGACAGAGTAGGTAAGGCAGCTAAGGTTAAGGAGCTTGTAAAGTAATCAACTTTATATGTTATGTGACCATTAAGGGAATGTCAGTTTTCGGCATTCCCTTTTCTTCAATGAGGGAATATATGGGAAATTGGGAAACTCTATGATTTAATACCGGACGTTGTGTAATTTTACTATATTACCGCTAGGCACGCTCTCGCTGCTTGCTGCACACAGCGGTGCATAAGCGGCTAAAATACAGCCGCTAAGCACCGGCGGCAGCAAAGCACCTAGCTTGCAATATAGTAAAATAACACAACTGTTCAGTGATAAATGGGAGTTTCGCAATTATCTAAGTGGAATATATATCAAGGAGTAATATGGCTGAATTTGAGATTTATCGACGTGAGAAGAAATATCATTTACATGAAATAATTATAAAATGGATAGTTGATATTGCGATGGTGGTGTGCCTGTCATTTCTGCTGGCAACATATATGCTGGGAAAGACAACTGTTGTGGGGCATTCCATGGAGCCGACGCTGTACAATGATGACAATGTGCTGATTGACAAGGTCAGCTATTGTTTTAAGGAACCGCAGCGATATGATGTGATTATATTTGAGCCTAATATAGCCAACGTGTCCAAGTATTATGTGAAACGAATCATAGGGCTTCCGGGGGAGACGGTGCAGATTATCGACGGTGTGGTGTATATTGACGGAGAACCACTGGAGGATGATATAATATACAGCTTTAAGCTGACGGATGAGAATGGCGACGAAATTGAGCCGGAGAAAATATATAATGCCGGACTGGCATCAGAGCCGGTGGAACTGGGCTATGATGAGTATTTTGTGCTGGGTGACAACCGCAATAACAGCGAGGACAGCCGCTTTGCAAATGTGGGAAATGTGAAGTATTCCTCCATAATAGGCAAGATATGGGCTATTTCATCGCCTTTCGGAAGAATGGGAATTATTGAATAAGTTATTGCTGAAATTCATAATTGTAAAGGATAATGAGAATAATGGACAAAGATAATAGAGAAAAAATATCGAAGACGGTAATCAACTGGTATCCGGGACACATGACCAAAGCAAAACGCATGATGCAGGAGGATATTAAGCTTATAGATTTGGTAATTGAGCTGGTGGATGCAAGGCTTCCTCTCTCAAGCCGTAATCCTGATATAGATGAGCTTGGGAAGAATAAGGCAAGGCTTATTCTTCTTAACAAATATGACCTTGCTGATGAGAAGGTCAATGATGCGTGGGTCAATTATTTTAATAACAAGGGAATTCATGCTGTCAAGATTAATGCCAGGAACGGAAACGGCTTAAAGTCCATTCAGGGCGTCATTAATGAAGCCTGCAAGGAAAAGATAGAGCGCGACAGAAAGCGAGGAATTCTTAACAGACCAATCCGTGCCATGGTGGTAGGAATACCAAATGTAGGAAAGTCAACTTTTATTAATTCCTATGCAGGACGTAGTTGCGCCAAGACAGGCAACATGCCCGGAGTCACAAAGGGCAAGCAGTGGATTAGACTTAATAAGAATGTGGAACTTCTCGATACACCTGGAATACTGTGGCCGAAGTTTGAGGACGAGAAGATAGGAATACGACTTGCACTGGTGGGCTCCATCAATGATCAGATTCTTAACATGACGGAACTTTCATACGAACTAATAAGTTTCATGGTTTCCAGCTATCCGGGGCGTATGGCGGAACGTTACAATATAGATGAAAGCAAGGCGTTACATGAGATACTGACGGGTATAGCAATAGAACGTGCATGCCTTAAAAAGGGCGGAGAACCGGATGAGGACAAGGCGGTAAAACTCCTGTTTGAGGATTTCAGAAGCGGTAAGCTTGGACGCATATCCCTTGAGACACCATAGGAGGACAGACCATGGAAGAAAAGATATCAGATATAAAAAAAAGATTTGAAGATGCCGATGAAAAGAGTATGAGACTGCTTGTTGAAGAGTACTCACATTCCGATAAAGCAGGCATAGTCAAATTAGCGGATAAGTACAGAAGACAGCTTGAAAAGCTTGATGCAGAGCGTCTGCGGGTGGAGAACATGTTAAGCTATGAGAAGGAATACGGCATGTACCTTAATATCTGCGGCATTGACGAGGCAGGCAGGGGACCGCTTGCAGGACCTGTGGTGGCTGCCGCAGTTATTTTGCCGAAGGATGCAAGAATACTGTATGTCAACGATTCCAAGCAGCTCTCCGAGAAAAAAAGGGAAGAGCTTTATGATGTTATCATGAAGGAAGCAGTCAGTGTCGGTGTGGGAATTGCATCACCGGCAAGAATTGATGAAATCAATATTCTTCAGGCTGACTACGAGGCCATGAGGGAGGCAGTTTCAAAGCTTAATCCTGCACCGGATTTGCTGCTTAATGATGCGGTCATTATTCCTCAGCTTGAGATGAAGCAGATATCCATTATCAAGGGTGATGCCAAGAGCCTTTCCATTGCTTCAGCAAGCATTATTGCCAAGGTGACCAGGGACAGAATGATGTATGAGTATGATAAGCTCTATCCTGAATATGGCTTTGCATCCAACAAAGGTTACGGCTCCCAGGCTCATATTGAGGCACTTAAGCAGTATGGACCATGTCCGATTCATCGAAGAAGCTTTATAGGAAACTTTATATAAATAAAAAAATACACACAAGGAGGCGCAGCTATGAATATAAACATGGGTGGAATGGCAAATGGTAATTCATCGGTGAATGTTCAAGCTGCGCCTCAGTCTGTAAATTCATCCGGACTTGTTTCAATTAACTCTTCACAGACAGCAAAGGCAGCCCTTGCAATCCTGCGCTCACTTTCAGGTGGAGAGTCTTTTTCTGCCAATATTACTGATGTTAAGGGGAGTATGGTGACAATTACACTGGACGGGGGACAGACCTTCACCGCAAATATGCTGAACTATACAGCCTATAATATTGGTGACCGGGCTAACTTTATCCTGCAAAGCAATCAGGGCGACAGTATTGTGCTTAAGGCGCTTCCAATGGAGGAGACAGCCTTTGAGACTAATATGATTAATCAGTCACTTGACGTTGCAGGCTTAGCTTCCTCCGGCAGGAACCGCGAGCTGGTGCTTGAACTGATGCACAATAATATGCCAATATCCAAAGATGCGCTTGGGGAGATGGTTAAGGAGCTGACTGTTAATCCTGATGCATCGGTTAAGGATATAGTTGCGCTTAAACGCATGGGCATGGAGATAAATAAAGAGAACCTTGATTCTTACGAAAACTACAAGGATTACAATGGTGCTTTGCAGAGGGACATAAATACTCTTACCGACAGCATTTACACGGTTGTTAAGGACGGAGAATCTTTAAAAAATATTGTGCGCCTGCTTACCGGAGCGGAAGGTACGGCAACAGAGACAACGGCAGCCGGAACAGAAGAGAAGAAGGATGCGGCATTATCCAATTCCGATGTTGAGGAAGCAAGAATGTCTCAGATTAATGCAGGTGACAAAGAAATGCATAAGCAACTGGGAACACAGGAATTTATGCGCCTCGATGCACTGCCGATGGATAGAGAGCAGAGTACATCAGCTAAGGAAATCATAGATTCACTTGGAAAAATGCTTGATAATTACCAGGCTGCAACAGGACGAACACCTGAAAGCGGAACTGATTTCCTTAAATCGATGCAGAACATGGAAAATATAAATCTTAAGGATTTTTTGACCGGACTTGCAAAAACAATAACGGAGCTTGAGAATGAACCGCTTCTTAAGAAGAAGCTTCATGAGCTGATAAAAGGTGACAAGATACAGCGCTTGATATCAGGTCTGATTCGTGATACCTTCAGTATGAAGCCAGCCGATTTGAAGGATGGAGAAGTTGTTAAGGAGCATATAGCAAGGAGTATTAACAAGCTTAATGAACTCGCGGAATATGCACAGGAAAATGGAAATAAGCTTCTGTCGGATGCATCATCAAAAATGAGCTCTAATATGGAATTTCTCAATAATATGAATCAGTTTGTTGCCCTGGCGCAGATTCCGCTGCATCGTATCGGTGAAAATGGTGAGGGAGAACTGTACGTCTATCGCAGAAAGAAAGGCAAGGAAGATGATACAGTTAATGCATTCCTGCATCTGGATATGGAGCACCTTGGAGCCCTGGATATCTATGTAACTCTGAGAAGGAATAATGTGTCTACCAACTTCAAGGTTGAAGATGTGTCTGTTCTTGATTTCCTTGAGGAGAATATGCATCTTTTGACAAAAAAGCTTAATGAGGACGGATATAATGTGACGGCTTCGGTAACTAATATGGAAAGCGACGATGGATTTGACTTTGTCAAGGAAGTGCTGATGCCGGAGCTTCCGGTAAATGATATAAAACGTTTCCGTTTTGATGTGAAAGCATGAGGCAGATATGGAGAACAATGAGAATAAGGAATATAAGGATTATAAGGAAAAACAGGCTATAGCGCTGACATACCAGCCGGGAACGGAAGCACCGACAATCGTTGCGGCAGGCAAGGGCTATCTTGCAGAAAAAATAATAAATACAGCGAAAGAAAATGATGTACCACTATATGCTGACGACAAGCTTGCGGACACTCTTTCGCGTCTTCAGATTGGAGATTCCATTCCACCGGAGCTGTATAAGGTTGTTGCAGACGTACTGGTGTTTGTGGACAATATGGATAAGATTAAGGGAAAAATTAAGGAAAAGCTTTAGAAAGAAGGCAACATATGGCAAAGGACATGACAAAGGGCAGGATTCTGCCGCAGCTTACAGCATTTGCAGTTCCGCTTATTCTGGGAAATCTCTTTCAGATTATGTATAATGCTGCGGATTCAATTATAGTAGGACAGTTTGTGGGGGATGACGCACTTGCTGCAGTAGGAACAGCGGGACCGATTATGAATATGGCAATTCTGTTTATCAGCGGGATGTGTATGGGGGCAGGTATTCTCATGAGCACACTCTATGGTGCCAAGAATATGGAAAAGCTTGAAAAACAGATAAGCACCACCCTTATTGGCGGACTGTTATTCTCACTTTTGATTTCCGCTGTAATGATTCTGCTTGCGAGGCCTGTACTTTTGCTCATTAATGCCCCGGATGAGATAATTGGCAGCGCTGTTATATATCTTAGAGTAATCTTTCTTGGACTTATTTTTACATTCATATATAATTTCCTTGCAAATACACTTAGAGCACTGGGGGACAGCAGAACACCCCTGTACTTTCTTATAATAAGCGCAGTTCTGAACATAATAGGTGATTTGTTCTTTGTCGTTGCGTTGGACTGGGGAGTTGGAGGCAGCGCTGTATCCACTGTATTGTCTGAAGCTTTGTGCTGCGTATGCTGTGCCGTATATGTAAAACAGCGGGTTCCGATATTGTGTCTTGGAAAGAAATGGCTTGTATTTGAAAAGCCTCTCCTTTGGAGAACATTTTCCTACGGAATTACCAGTGCGTTGCAGCAGATGTGCGTACAGCTTGGTAAAATTCTGGTACAGGCCATCATCAATGTGCAGGGTGTAGCTTTTATCGCAGCCTTTACCGCGATTAACCGTGTGGATGATTTAGTACTGTCGCCTGAACACAATATAGCACATGCCACCACAACATTTCTCGCGCAGAACAGGGGTGCAGGCAATGTAGAGCGTGTAAAGAAAGGCTACCGCTGTGGTGTCTATATGGAGATTGCATTTTCATTGGTTGCGAGTATAGTTATTTATTTTGCAGCAACACCGCTTATGAGAATGTTTGTTGATGAGGAGAGCACGGAGGTAGTGGCTCTTGGTGTATCATATCTCAAGATAATAGCATTTATGTACATAATGCCAGGTATAACGAATATAGTACAGGGCTTTTTCAGAGGAATGGGCGACCTTAAGGTGACATTAGCAAGCACAATTGCGAACATGGGAGCCAGAGTAATTGCAGCCTATATTCTTATAAGTGTAATGGGAAAGGGCTTTTCTGCCCTTGCATGGTCGAACTTCTGGGGTTGGATATTTATGATGCTTTTTGAGGTGCCGCTTCTTGTGAAGAGCCTAATTAAGCTGCGCAGCGGAAAAATAAGTTAGGAGTAGTAATTTTGAATAAGAGAAAAGTAGGAAATAAATATGAGGATGTTGCCGCTTCTTACCTGATTAATCAGGGATACAGAATTCTCGAGCGCAATTTCCGCATCCGTTCAGGCGAAATAGACATAATTGCAGAGAGCCCGCAGGGAGTTCTGGTTTACTGTGAAGTGAAGTACCGCTATGATAACAGCTACGGAACACCGCTTGAAGCAGTTAATTACGCGAAACGCCGTCAGATAAGCCGTACAGCTCTATGGCATTATACAATGAACCATTATAAAGATGACAAAAAGTGTCGTTTTGATGTAATTGTAATATATGGAGACGGGATGATAGAGCATATTGAAAATGCTTTTGATTTGTATCGGTAGATAAAATTTTATATATTGGATGCGTATTTTTTATACTTTTTTAATTTGTATTTATTATTTATGTGCTATATTATACCAATAAATAAACTTTGAATGGAGAAAATTATGAGCAAGGAAATGAAGGGGAAGAAAGATGAGGGCTTTATGATTAAGGTCGCTACCTTTATCGTGGACAGGCGAAATTTATTCTTTCTTATTTTTGGAATCTGGATTATTTTTTCACTGTTTTCAATGAATTGGGTAAATGTAGAGAATTCAATGTCTGCATATCTGCCGGAAACGACGGAGACCAGTAAGGGACTTAACCGTATGGAGGAGGAATTTATAACCTACGGCTCTGCGCAGATTATGGTCACTAATATTACATATGAGACTGCAGAGAGCATATCAGAGCAGATATCGGATATGGACTCTGTGGTTATGTTGTCTTTTGACAGCAGTAAAGAGCATTATAACAATTTTTCAGCATTGTATGATGTGACCTTCTGCTATCCTGAGACGGACGACAGGGCACTTGCAGCACTGGATGAGTTGAAGAATATGCTGTCGGGATACGATATCTATGTGTCTACCACCATGGGTGATGCGTCGGCAGAGCAGATTGAAAGCGAGATGTCGGTAATTACTGTGCTGGTTGCAATAATTGTTGTAACTGTTCTGCTTCTTACCTCTCAGACCTGGGCTGAGGTTCCGGTACTGCTTCTTACCTTCGTTGCCGCGATGCTTATTACAAAGGGTAGCAATTTTTTAATGGGAACGATATCCTTTGTGTCGAACTCGGTTACAGTTGTGCTGCAGCTTGCACTTTCTATTGATTATGCGATTATTTTCTGTAACCGTTACAAAGAGGAACATGAGAAACTGCCTATACGAGAGGCGGATATTGTTGCATTAAGTAAGTCAATTCCCGAGATTTCTTCAAGCTCCCTAACAACAATCGGTGGTCTTATTGCCATGATTTTCATGCAGTTCGGAATAGGCAGTGACATGGCGCTCTGCTTAATACGTGCCATATTGTTAAGCCTTCTTTCGGTGTTCCTTCTTATGCCGGGACTGATTATGCTTTTTGGAAAGCTGATGGATAAGACAAGGCATAAGAGCTTTATTCCTAAGATTCCTTTTGTAGGTAAATTTGCATATAAGACCAGATTTATTATGCCTGTTATTTTCTTTGCACTTATTGTGGGTGCATATATGGTATCCTCTAAATGTCCTTATGTATATGGATATTCCATGATTGAGACACCGATACAGAGTGATGCACAGCTTGTGGACGAGATGATTGACGAGAGCTTTGGCTCAAGTAATATGGTTGCTCTGACAATTCCTGCGGGAAGCTATGATAAGGAAGCACGCCTTATCGAGGAGCTTGAAAGCAGGGATGAGGTTGATTATTGCATGGGGCTTGCCAATACAGAGGCCATGGATGGCTATATGCTTGCCGACAAGCTGACTGTGAGAGAGTTTTCTGAACTGCTTGGACTGGATTATGAGGTGGCAGAGCTATTGTATATGGCATATGCTGTCAATGATGAGAACTATGCCAAGATTGTTAACGGCTTGTCAAACTATGGCGTTCCTCTTATAGATATGTTCATGTTTCTCTATGATGAGGTACAGGAAGGCTATGTGACACTGGATGACGAGCTTATGGATATGCTGGAAGAAGCCCATACGCTTATGAAGGTTGCAAAAGACCAGCTTCAGGGAGAAAATTACAGCAGGATACTGGTATATCTCACTTTGCCGGAAGAGGGTGAAGAGACCTTTGGTTTCCTTGCAAAAATGCATGAGATTGCAGGTAATTATTACCCTGTTGACGAAGTGCTTATTCCGGGAGAATCAACGAGCCAGTATGACCTGTATGAGACCTTCCAGGTTGATAACACTGTTGTAAATGTAGTTTCGATTCTGGCTGTGCTTGTGGTGCTGCTTTTTACCTTCAAATCTGCCGGTATGCCTGTACTCTTAATTCTTGTAATTCAGGGTGCAATCTGGACCAATTTTGCCTTTCCGGCATTACAGAATAAGAATCTGTTCTTTATGAGCTACCTTATTGTAAGCTCCATCCAGATGGGTGCCAACATTGACTATGCAATCGTTATTTCAGGACGTTATATGGAGCTGAAGGATAAGATGAGCAAGGAGCAGGCAATTATCGAGACCATGAACTTTGCTTTTCCAACCATAGTGACTTCGGGTTCAATGCTGGCGCTGGCAGGTATCCTGATAGGTCAGATGTCCTCAGACGGAGCTATCTGCGGAATCGGACAATGTCTGGGAAGGGGAACAATTATTTCCATAATTATTGTTATGTTTGCACTGCCTCAGATTCTTCTTCTGGGCGAAAAGATAATTGATAAAACATCCTTTGCGGTTTCAATCCCTCTTAAGCTTGAGAAAACATCGGGACTTATCCGTGTTGACGGCATTGTCAGCGGTCAGGTAGAGGGCACAATCGTGGGTGAAGTCCACGGCTTTATACGAGGAAATGCCAATATTTTCATCAATACAGGCAGGGTGGAACCAAGACAGGATGGTGGTGAAGAACTGGAGGTGCTTTACAATGACGAAAAAGATGAATAAAAGGTTGTGTGCAGCCGGAAGATACATATTTGTCCTGCTTTTATCTGTAAGTATTATCTTGAATTCAACCTCTGTTTCTGTTCAGGCAAATGAAAATAATAAGATTACAATTGCTACCATGGAGGATTTTGAGGCTTTTGTTGCAGAATGCTATATTGATTCATGGTCCACAGGTAAAGTCATTGAGCTTAAAACAGATCTTGATTTTACTGGTAAGGATGTAACAATTATTCCTGTATTTGATGGTACATTTCACGGAAACGGACATTCTATATCGGGACTTGACTATGAAGG
>CAMAKT010000089.1 GCA_945836135.1 uncultured Clostridia bacterium
CATTGGGTAAAAAGCTCTTCAAGCACATCTCTTTTCACGCCCGGGTATAGACTTACATTGCCATAGGCTCCCATACTCATAAGCTTTGAGGACATTTCCGTAAGCGCCGCAATATGGAAATGCACCTGAGGAAGTTCCTGTACCAGCTTGCGGCACTGTTCTATCTGGTCGGAATTGGTGCAGATAAGTGCCTCCGGTCTGTCACCATTCTCCTGGGAGAACGGATAATAGAATCCCATCTTATGCACAATATCCTGCTGTGCCCCAAGCTCAATCAGCCGTTCATAGGCATGTCTGTTCTGCACCATAATAGTTGACGTGCGGGTTGACTGCCCATTTAGAATAATCTTCATATTTCCCGGAATATCATCTCTTACAGGCTCCTGCCAGAACAGAACATCCCTCTTCTCTCCTGCCTCCATCCGCTGTGATACAAAAAACGGTGTTGACAGGGAATTGAAGAATACTCTTCGATGTTCAAAGCCTGCTGCCTTCATGAAATACAGAACAAATTCCGTCTTGTTATGGAAAATTCTTATTGTTTTCTCCTCGTTCAGAATAATATCGCTTGTCACAAAATTTTCCACAATGATTTCTTTTCCATCTGCGGAAAAATATGATTTGTTTACCTTCTGCCCCTTGGAATTAAATATTGTCCTTGCATACATTGCCCCGAAACGATTGTAATGCTCGGAAGTACGTACCACTCCTCTCTCGTCGTACCAGTCAACAACCTTCACAAGTCTCTTATGCGTTGGCTCTGCATAAAAAATCTTAGCTCTCTCTTTAGTTAAGTCATGTACCGAGCCGCCCGAGTTGCTGCCACTGATTTCCCAGTAATCAGGCACCGTAATCTGATTAAAATACCTCGGCATACCCGGCAGGCTCTTTTCAGCCTTGAAATCACCAAGAAAATAACCATATACTGACATCACATCATCCGGGAGAAAGCCATCATCCTCTATCACTACAGCCGGATATTCGCAGCCTGCCAGCACAAAAGACTGATGCAGTTTCCGGCTTTCAGAGGAATAATTGTCCAGAAGCAATACTATATCATTTGAATTATTGTTTGTATCCATCTTTTTTCCACCTCTGTTGTAAGATAGCTCTTTGCCTTTTCATATGAATGAGCGTGAAATTTCTCCATATCGTCCTGGGTAAACATTTTTACAACACTCTCTGTCAGCTTCTGAATTCGCTCTTTACTGCCCATTTTGTCATTCACCGGAATTTTATATCCGTTTTCACCATCATCAATGAAATTCTGGTTGCCATATCGTACATCAAAACCGACAATAGGAAGGCCCGAGCCCACAGCCTCCATAAGAGTAAGCCCAAACCCCTCACTGGTAGAGCCGGATATGTAGGCATCGTAATTTTTATATACCTCTGTGAGGTTCTGCTGACCGCAGAGACGAACATATTCCCCACAGTGCAGTCTGTCAATCTGTGCTTTCAGATTGTTTTCCTCGCCACCCTTACCATATATGTCCAAGGTAATATCCGGAACCTTTTCATGAGCCGCAACAACCGCATCGATAACCCAGTTCACATGCTTTTCGTTGGCAAGCCTTGAGGCGGTTATAAGGGAATGCTTTTTTCGCTGTCCTTGCGGATATTTAAGTTCATCAAGACTACCCACCGGAATTGTCACCACGTTAGGCTCTGCCTTGACATATTTTTTAAACTGTTCTCTCAACAGACGGTTCTGATCATCCGTGGCGGTAACATAGAAATCTATATTCTTATACTGGGAAAAGGCATACTCATAATAGTTATTCCATAGAATATTCCGATCATCCGTACTGTTCTCGCTGAAATGGTCCGCATGGATAATTACACCGATTTTAGCCGGAGCTGCATTCTGCATAATTGCCGGGCCTATTCCTGTCTCCCTGTCCAGTATTACAACATCCTGCTCTGTCAGGTTAAGCCGCTTAATCATATACCCCACCAGCTCCGCCTTGGAACAGATTATTCTGTCCGGGAATCTGTACATAACAACATCATTATCCGTAATCTCCTCGTAAGCCACAGTACCATCTTCATTGAAAAATCTGCGCTGGTACAGATGCGCCGTATTGTCTAACGGTGCATAATATTCGGAATAAATACGGCAATATGTATAATAATCCTTCCTGATAAGGCAGCCGTTAGACACCATCTCCACTCTATGCACAAGGTCACTGGTCTCGTCCACCATATACGCAGTATAGAAGGTATTACTTTCCGTGAAAACATATTTGGCAATTTTTCCTTCCCTGGAAAAGGTGAAACTGCTACCGTCAAAGGTACTCTCAAGCTGACCCAGTGTATATGAAACCGGAGCGATTTTGCAATCGGTAAAAAAAGTATACAGCCAGATAATCTCCGAGTCCAAAAATCCAATGTTCTTCGTCATATGCTCAATGTTATCTCTAGGAAACATATCCATAAAAACAAATTTTGCGTCAAGACCAATATCCCTGAACATCCTTGCCCGATATACTTGCGCATATTCGACTCCGCTGCTGGCCCATCCTATGCCAAGATTAAAATTATAAATCATATGCCCTCCTATGGAAACAGGATACGAAGCTCACCTTCATCAGAATTCACACTACTCAGCAAAATATTCCGCATGACATTTTTTAAAATCGTATCCTCCATTTTTTTGAATGACTCCAATGCCTCCTGCCTGTATTCAAAAATGGGATTGCGTTGTGCATAACTTCTGCCGGATACAGCCGCCTGAAGCTGTTGCAGATAGTCCACCTGTTCAACCCACGCGTCATCAATTGCATGTAAGGTAGCTACACGCATAAAATCATTCATAAGTTCCTTGCTCCCAAGCCGCTCTTCCTGCTCCTTCAGACCTTCACGAACCAGTTGCAGCAGATACGCCCTTATGGCAGTATCAATATTAAGCGAAATATGTGACAAGCCATGATCCAGTCTGTAGGATATATTGTCAAGAATATATCTGCTGACTTCATTTATGTTAAGCTGTTTCATGGAGCAGACAAATTTTTGAATGTTGCTTTCTGCTATATTAACAATCTTGTCCTGCTCTAATACCTCTCCGCAGAGCAGATAATCTCTGGTCTCATATATCAACGCCCTTTGTCTTTGCAGCACCTGGTCATAGTCCATTGCCTGCTTACGGGACGTCACGGCAAACTCTTCACCTATTCTCTGGGATGCATTTATCAACTTCTTCAACTTATGCTTCCCGATATGCCTTCTACCTTCTATATATTTCTGTATTTTCTTTGAGCTGTTTCTGTTTACAACCTCATCCTGCAGTGACACGAAGAAACGGCTTGAACCTGGGTCGCCCTGCCTTCCGGCTCTTCCTCTTGCCTGACGCTCCTGCCTGATATTTGCCATTCTACCAACGCCTATTACCATCAGACCGCCAAGCTCCTTGACACCTTCGCCTAATTTGATATCAGTTCCTCTTCCTGCCATGGCTGTGGCAACAGTAACCGCATTCATCTGACCTGCCTCTTTGATTATATCCGCCTCCCAGAAAGCATTATTGGCATTCAACACATTATGGGGAATCTTTCGTTCCATCAAAAGACCGGAAATAAGCTCTGTTTCGCCAATGGTCGTTACTACGATAAGTACTGGCTGCCCTGTGCCGTGTGCTGTTACCGCAGTCTCCAGTGCTGCTTTGAACTGTGTGTCTGCATTTTTATAATAAAAATCAACCAAATCCTTTCTCTTAACAGGACGATTAGGTGGAATCACGATAACCTTCGAACCATAGACATTCAAAAGCTCTTCCCTTGCATCCGAAATAGTTCCGCTCATACCCGCCATCTTCGGAAACAATAGGAACAAATTCTGGTATGTGATGGAAGCTACAGAACGGTTTTCCTGGGAAGCCTCCAGTTTTTCTTTTACTTCAAGAGCCTGATGTTGACCACCTCTTAACTTCACTCCGCGCATCATACGCCCTGAGCCACCGTCTAAAAGCTGGAGTTCATTCTCCTTCGAAATCATATAATCCTTCTCAATCTGAAAGAGTACATGTGCCCTGAGCGCCAGAATTACATGACGGTTAATTTCAAAGTATTCCTCTCCGTAGAAATTGTCAATTCTAAAAAAACGTTCTGCATACTTAATTCCTTCATCCGTGAGCCATACCTTTTTCTCTTCTTTTTCATAATCACGTCCCTCAATCAGAGTGGTTACAAAAAAATCCGCCAGCTCATACAGATTTGACTGTACTCTCGGTGCTCCGGAGATAACAAGCGGCGTCTGAGCACTGTCTAACAAAACAGAATCTGCCTCATCTATAATTACATAATACAGTTCTCTTAAAAACCTGTCTTCTGCAGATGTCACCAGATTGTTTAGCAGATAGTCAAACCCCAGCGTGCCATGGGTAGTATATAATATGTCCGCAGCATAGAGCTGTTTTTTCTCCTCATTGGTGAAGCTATCCTCCGTCTTCGCGTGTACACCCGCAGCCACGGTAAGCCCCATAAACCGATACACCTGGCCCATTTCTTCAGCATCTCTCAGTGCGAGGTACTCATTGGTGGTGACCAGAATAGTGCTCTTTCCCGTCAGTGCATTAAGGTACAACGGCATGGTGGCAACCAGAGTCTTTCCCTCACCGGTATTCATCTCGGCAAGGTAACCCTGATGAAGTGCAATGCCTCCCAACACCTGCACATCAAAAGGAAACTTTCCCAGAATTCTGCGGTCAGCTTCGCAGACTGCCGCATAAGCCTCCGGCAGAATGTCATCCAGAGTCTCTCCTTTGCGAAGCCTTTCCTTGAATTCCACTGTAAGATGTGCCAGCTCCTTATCAGAGCGAATCCTCATGGCTTCTTCATAACTTCTCACCCGGCGGAGAATCTTATTCAGTTTTCTAATATCCTTCGTCTGTCTCATCATCAATTTCCTGAATCACAATGGAGTGGAAACGGAACCCTGTAGTTCCGCCGTTAATAAGCTGCAGCCTGTAACTGTAAGTCTTAAGGGGACATCGAAAATCCGTTACTGAATCTCGGAGTGTAATATTGCCCGCTTCTATCTCATATCTGTCATAAAAAACCAGCCTCACCAGACAATTTTCATTCTCCGGCATATCAATATTGATACTGATACGATATGAACTCTCTCCGTCAATCATTGGCAGAGCAGGCTCTATTTTCTGCATCTGAAAATTTGTTTTTGAATACCACTGCTTAATCACAGTTCCCGGTGGCATCAAGCGGTTCAAAAACTCAACATCATCTTTTTTGTGATATGTAATCTCTGAACCGTACAGATAGGTATCCGCAGAATACTCATTCCAGTATATTGTCCATCTTTCTCCTGCCATCTAACTCTTCATCCTTCTTGAAAAATCTTCTTCCAATATTTTTTTATACTGACTGAAAAACCAGCCCACGATTGCACCTGTATCATCATTATGTCTGCCATGGATACCTTTGCCATACAGCTGCACACCCTCGGACTTAAGATGTGAAATTAAAGTATCATAAGCAGTTGCATCATAGTCATCCTCAATCATATATGAAACGATAAACTCAGACTCACTCCAGTCCGTCGCATCAAACTTATTCCAGAATTTATCATTAAGCCTATTTACGGCTTCTTCATCCGTATCACCGCACAGCTTATGAAGCACATCCAACGAGGTCGGAAATCCTCCCGGTCTTAACAGTCTCTCATTGGCGGCTACATTGCCGATGCTTGTCAGCGGTTTGCCCAAAATCATGGCATAGGGCTTAATATCACATCCGTAATACAGAGCACCGTAGGTTCCCATGGAAAGACCTGACATGATAACCTGATCTCGGGAAAAACCAAGCTCTTCCATGTACTTTCGTATTACTCCCTCTATCATGCTCTCGTACTCTGTGCTACCCATGTAGAAGCCTCCGCCCTCCAGCCTTGACTCAGAAATCAGAAGAAACGGACAACCCATATTACGCATCATATTATAGCCTTCAAAACCCTGCCTCGTCTTATATCCAGAAAAGTATACATTGAGTGGCGGCTTCAAATCTCCCGGGTCAAAATAGGCGAATACTTCCTCCCTGTCCTTGGTGACATACCTTTCACCTCCCGGAACAAAGCATCCTTTGCCACGCCTTGAGTATCTGTCATGCAACGCAATAATTTTCAGTTTACCTTTTCCTCTTGCAAGAAGTGATACAAAAATAACTCCCTGAGCCATCTGGTTGTCTAACAGCACTATATCATCCAGTTCTTTCTCGGAAAACTCCCACTTCTGCTGTACATCAGACAGACTCCCGCTAATAAACTGGGTTACGGAAAGGGCAATCTCCACCCCGGGGTCTTTCTTGTATTCCAGCCAAAGCTCTATAGCCTGTCCTTCAAATACCGGTATATTATTGCGCCAGAATCCAATCTGTGTAAGTTCATCTCCGATATCACCGCTAAATTCAACACCATAATTTCCGTCCCAGCTTACACTGCAGGCAATATTCTGTGCTACGGAAAAATTACGGAACTCAAATTTTTCACCATAGGATGCAGGAAAATAATTTCGTGTTTCACTAAACAAAAAGTTCTGAATGTCCGTGCATGCAATTCTCTGCCCTTTTTTATAAGCATACAGCTTTCCGGTGTCACCCTGCAGTTCCACACTTTCCGTCACAAACAGCGTATATGCCTTCGTTGCTCTTTGAAGATATTGCAGTTCCCCCTCTAAAAGCTCCCTGTCCAAAAAGACCAGCTCGTAAGGCTTTTTCGGCTCAATATCAAAATATTCCTTATAAAAAAATTCAATATTATCAGGGAACCGATACTTATGGCTCCAGTCTTCACTTCCCAGTTGTAAGATTCTAATCCTGTCCAACAAAGTCTATGACCTCTTTCCACTCATCCAACAATACATCCGTTGTGTATTTCTTACCAATCTCATATGCACACACTGCAGCCTCGTTCCAGTTCGTAAGACTGCCAAGATAATATTCAAGCACCTGCGGAAGCTGCCTGATATCCTGCAATACATAGCCATTCCGTCCATGCTCTACAAACTGTGTTTCCGCGTGTACAATCTGTGGGATTCCCACACTGATTGCAGTAATCCTGAGATAAACCTCAGCTACGTTTCTCATATCTACAATGACTCTCTGCTCCCTCATGCATTTGCTGACCGACAGTTCATCAACACATTGTTCTGCGAAAAAACGTACCGGAACCGCTTCTGTCGCATCAAGATTGTTTTCCGCAACATTCCCAGCCATTTCCTGCGCCGCCCATTCTTCTTCCATACCTGCACGTTTTAAGCACTCTCTGGCCCTGCCTAAAAGGAAATTCTTTCTGTTGTAATCTGCCTGTCTTGTAAACAGATGAATCATGGCATTTTCATTTTCATACAAATATCGTCCCAAACTCTGAATCAACTGCTCAAATACACTGTCTTCCATACCATCCACGGGCACCAGAATTTTCTGGACATTGAGCTGCTGACTGATTCCAAAATCAACCCTCGAATCAAAAGGAGTTATATCCTTTATTTTAAGCTGTTTATTAGTAAGTTTTTGTATTTGTTTCCTGTTTTCCCTTGAGTCAGCAATGATATAATCCGCTGTTTCCAGCATATTAAGCATCTTAGGATGCTTTCCAATATCGTATCTGTCCTCGAAAAAGGAAAGAATCATTTTTCTGCCCTTTAATACTTCCTGCATAAGTGCCGCATGGCGTTCGTGCATTGCCACACAGAACAGGCTCTTTTCATCCGTCAGGTTTAAATATGATGTAAGCACCTCAGAAATTACATTGTCCATCTTCTCATAGGATAGCTTTGAAAATGGGATACTCTGCTCCTGGTTCTCATATACAAGCAAATAATTCGGACAATTCGGGTTAATTTCCACATGCCCGTCACTATAGAAATACCGAAGCTTCCAGATACCATTCTCCATCAGATAATCCTGATAAACCGGCTTCTCATCCGTATATAGGATGGTACTTGAAATAAACCCCCTGTCATCGTATATATTTTTACGATTAAGTTTCCCTTTCTCATACAAATCAATCTGAATCGGGTTGCCATCCTCACCAAAGTCAATCTGTGCATATTTTATGCCGTGAAGCATGGCTACTATCACAAAGGGAGTATATATAAACTCAGTATGAGGCGGCCAGTTCAGATTATGAAAGGACAGAATCATCGCTTTCCTGCGCCTGATTTCCTGTATTGCATCAAAACACGACCAGTATGCGGCATGGTACACCCCCTGCCTGTGAAGGAAATGCCTTAAATTCGGAGCACAGCTCAATAACATAATCCGGTACGGATATGCTTTGCTCCGATGAAAAAGCTGAATCTGCTTTACTGTATCGTCAAACTCCGTATGCATACGGTGCCTATACCATTTCTGTTCATTTTCATGCCATTGATTCTGCTGATACCAAGCCGGTATAAAATATAGCATTTGTTCCTCCCGTCTAGATAAATGGTCTGTACGAATCCAAATCCTTGATTGCTGCCGCTTCCCTGTATATATTACACCATACACCTACCAGCATCATTATTGATGAAGGAAGCGCCGCAAGCGTACTATCATAATAGCCTGTAAGCTGCATTGCCATCGGAATTCCAAGGCATAAGCTCAGCACTGTAGCGCTGAAAAAACTGATTCTTGTAATTCTTCGAGACAAATACCTCTTGGTATCCCGACCTGCATGGACTCCCGGAATACTGTCCCCGCTCTTAAGGAACTGCTCCGTAATCTCCGCCGGATTGAGAAAAACCCTTGAGAAACCTATGGTCAAGGCATAAAGTATTAAAATATAGACAACTGCACCCACCGGTTTTGAAAGGAGCAGATTATCCATCCACCAGATAATACTTTCATTTTCCGGAAATAACCAGCCAAGTCCGGCAACCACAAGCTGTGGCAGCATGAAGAATGCCGTGGAAAACATCACCGGCATAACGCCGATAGGATTAAGTTTAATCGCCATATAATTCTTGTCAGCGTATATATTATGAATTGATATTCGCTGTACAGGTATTCTCTCCTCTGCATTTTCCATAACAACTATAATAATGAGCAACCCCATGGAAATCATTGCCGGTAGAACAAGATGCTCCATAGAATATCCGCTGACTAAAGCTATAATACCATCCAGTATATTGACAAAAATCAGAATCGATTGTCCGCCGATTCCATATCTGGCATTTCTCGATGATAGCCATATTATCATCATTACGCCTGTAACCATCTCGACTACAGCTATCCCCTGTGAAACCCATAACATATATCCCACAGCAGTAAATGAAAGATTCTTCAGATTAAATAATGCCTGAAAAATTGCGAACACAAATGTCATAGAAAGTACTACGCGATTCTTCTTTCTCGGAGATATTCTTGCACGTTCCTCCGAGCTCCTTAGCGACACCGCAACCTGAACCAATATGGATGCAATCATATATGGTGAAATACCCAGTGCAAACACCGAGCAGCGAAATATGTCTCCGCTGATTGCCTGAACCAGCATTGTCTCCGCATTCATTTTTCTGTCAGCATAAACAGAAATATCAATTCCGTACAACGGCAGATTCTTTCCAAACAGATATACAAGCAAAATCAAGACCGTGTACATCAGCTTATATTTAATTATACTTTCTTTCCGCTTATGTCCCATCAAAATATTGTCCCCTGTAATGAATTAGTGACCACCTTATCACCAAAGCGGTCACTAATCCTGATTATACCTTTATTATTGATTTCTGCCTGTCAGCTTATTATTTATTGATATCCTTCTGATTATCAGTATTCTCAGCATTCGCTGCTACTGCTTTTTCCTTAAAGATGCCCTTCTTGTTCTTCTTGTCATAAGCTGTCTTGCCTGTCAGCGCTGCAAGGATGGCAAGTATCCACCACCACCATACACGCTTGGCTTCTTTCTCGACGCCTGCTGCAAGAGGTGTATCTTCGTCTTCAATATTTGTAACCGAAGTTTCTGTTTCATCAACAACACCAAGAGGAACATCCTCATCTTCAATTTCTACAGTATTGCTGTCCTCATTGTTATTAAGGTCTGCAAGAGGAACATCCTCATCCTCAATATTGACAGTATTTTCAGCATTCTCAGACATTGAAGTAGAGTTCTCTGCACTTGTTGAAGTGCTTGTGCTCTCACTGGTGAAAGTACTTGTTGATGTACTTGTAGATGTACTCTCACTTGCTGCAATACTTGCAGATGTAGAAGCACTTTCACTTGCTACTGTACTTGCTTCGGTGCTTGCTGCCGTACTTGCTGCTGTACTTGCTTCAGTGCTTGCTGCTGTACTTGCTTCAGTGCTTGCTGCCGTACTTGCCGCTGTACTTGCTTCAGTACTTGCTGCTGTGCTTGCCGCTGTACTTGCTTCGGTGCTTGCTGCCGTACTTGCCGCTGCACTTGCTTCAGTACTTGCTGCCGTACTTGCTTCAGTACTTGCTGCCGTACTTGCTTCAGTACTTGCTGCCGTGCTTGCTTCAGTACTTGCTGCCGCACTTGCTTCAGTACTTGCTGCCATACTTGCCGCTGTGCTTGCTTCGGTGCTTGCTGCTGTGCTTGCCGCTGTACTTGCTTCAGTACTTGCTA
>CAMAKT010000090.1 GCA_945836135.1 uncultured Clostridia bacterium
TTCGGCAGTGCCTTAGGATGTATTCCGTCCCTTGGTGGGTCGAGCACCAGCAAATCAGGCTTCTCTGTAAGCTCATCTAACACCTTCAGCACATCCCCCGCGATAAACTCACAGTTATTAAGTCCATTAAGTGCAGCGTTCTCTCTGGCAGCTTCTACAGCCTCCGCCACAATCTCCACACCCACCACATGCTCTGCCACCGCAGCGGCAAGCTGGGCAATAGTTCCGGTTCCGCTGTACAAATCGAAGACTACCTTATCCTTGGTATCTCCGATATAGCTTCTCACGGTATCGTACAGCACCTCAGCCCCCAACGAGTTTGTCTGAAAAAACGAAAATGGTGTTATCTTGAAACGAAGCCCCAGAAGCTCCTCGTAGAAATAATCCTGCCCGTACAGTATATCTGTTCTGTCATTCTGCACCACATCAGCCATGCTGTCATTGTAGGTATGGAGCACTCCAACAAGCTTTCCTTCAAGCACTTTCTGCTCTGCAATTACACCCTGTTCTACAGCTTCTCCCTGCTCTGCAGGCACTCCCTGTCCTGCAAGCTCCTTAAGCCTGATGGTATAGCCCTCAAGCAACCTGTCTTCCTGCTCCTTGTCCATCTGGGTGGTAGTCACAAGGTCAACCAGAATCTCCCCTGTGCGCTTAGCTTTTCTGACAAGAAGATGACGAAGATAACCCTCGTGCATAAGCTTCTTATAAAAGCCAACGCCCTCCTCGGCAAAATAATCCAATGTGGCCTTAAGTATGCTTCTGAAATCCGCATCCATTATATGACATTCATCCACCGTAACTATATCATGGAAACTGCCTCTCTTGTGCATTCCAAGGCACATCGGACCATCCTTGACGCTATCACCGAATGAAAACTCCATCTTATTACGATATTCCTCAGATACAGGACTTGCCTTTATCCCTTCAAACAGATAATCCGTACATACCGAATCAAGAAGCTGCTTAATCTGTTCTTCCTTAATCTTAAGCTGCTCGTCATATCGTACAGGCTGATAAACACATCCGCCGCACATTCCGAAATGACTGCATCTTATGTTATCATCCTCAAGTGGTGATGCCTCAAGCACCTCAATACATCTTCCCTCTGCCCTGCCGTTACGCACTTTGTCAATTCTGACGCTTATACGTTGTCCCGGTATAACATTCTTGACCGAAACAATGTCATCACCGCACTGCACCCTTCCTTTATTCGGAAAGTCAACTCTCAGAACGGTTCCTTCCGCAATCTGTCCCTTTTTCATTACTGCTCCTTATCCCCCTTATCCTTTCCGGCAAACAAAGCTCTGCAAAGCAGACCCAGACCGCCGAAAATCAGCACAAGGTACAATATCCATTCATACAGTGAAATTCTTGGCAGCCGAATTGTCGTCGAGGCGATAACCGATACAACAATAATAAGCAAGCCAAGTCCCGTAATGAGCTTACCCGCGAAGGAATGCGGACGTGCAAAAAGCAGTACAATTCCTATAATCAATGGTATAATCACAAGCCCGGAATTAATATTCACACCCCCGATTGCCAGAGTTCCCGAGAAAAATGACGTCTGCACAGTCACCTTGTTGGTAAACAGAAAAAGCCCCACCACCAGCATGGAAAGTCCCCCCAAAAACTCCAGTAATTCATTACGTTCCTTCTTCATTACGCAGCTCCTTATTCATTAGAATCTATCTTACACGCCGAAAAATAGGAGGGCTTCTCTTCCCTCCTATTCAAGCTTAATTATTCTCTTAATTACCCTTAATCCGATTACTTATCTTCCGGCTCCTTCTCTTCCTCAAAGAAATCGTCCTCGAAGTTATCATCCTCATCCTCGAAGTCATCATCATCAAAATCCTCATCTTCAAAGTCCTCGAGGTAGTCCGGTGTAAAATATCTGTATACTGCATAAGCAATACCTGCTACAGCAGCGACAAAGCCTACAACTGTAAGGATACACAACAGCGGATTGCACTTTTTCTTCTCTTCAACCACAACCTGCTTTCTGTTAAGAAGTTCCTTCAAATCCTTCAAGTCCTTGCCCTTAGCCTGTGCAATTAAATCTTCTAACTTAGCCATAATTCAATCATCCTTTCCCAAAATAATACTCAAAAAATATATCTAATGTAATTCTACCATATAACCGGAAAAATATCTAGTCAATTTTTACCAGTTTTGCAAAAGAAGCAAACATTTTTTTAGTACCTGCCGTATCAAAATCCACAGTTACCTCAAAGTCCCTGCCACCGGACACGATTTTAGCAACCGTTCCGTCACCGAACTTGATATGTCGCACCCTGTCCCCTGCCGCATATCCTAGCTCCTCTTCACTTGCCGCCGGTACAGGTGCTCCCTTGGTAAAGGTCGGTCGCTCAGTCGGCTGGCGACGCTTTACTCCTGCAGAATACCCGGAGCCGGAAATTCGAGATGAACCCGACGAAAATATCGAACCAGACGGGCGGTTCCATGGTAGCTCAGCGCGAAGTCTTTCCTCCGCTGCATTGACATCACCAAAAGGTGTCGGCTTTCGTATTCCCTGTCCGGTCTCAGCAATATATTCCCTCGGAATCTCGTTTACAAAGCGTGAGCTCTTGCATATCATCACCTCGCCGCGTATCATACGCTGTTTTGCCATGCTCATGACCAGACGTTTTTTTGCCCTTGTTATTCCCACATAACACAGGCGTCGTTCCTCCTCCAAGTCACTTTTATCGTCGGAAGTTACCGCCATGTAGCTCGGAAAATTGCCGTCTTCCATTCCCGACAGATATACCACCGGGAACTCCAGTCCCTTGGCACTGTGTAAAGTCATAAGTGACACTACATTATTGCTGTCATCCATTCCGTCGATATCCGCCACCAGGGCAACTTCCTCCAGAAAGCCGCTAAGTGACGGCACTTCCGCCTCTGCCTCGTATGCAGCCGCCTTCGAGATAAGTTCGCTGATATTGTCCATACGGTCCGCTACTTCCTCCGGTTCGTCGTCATCGGACAAATATTCCTCATAGTGTATATCATTAAGTATCTCGTTAATCAATTCCTTAACAGACAGCTCTCTGGCTTTTGCCCGCATGGCAGATATCATGGTGACAAAGCCTGTAACCTTAGCTGCTGTTGCCTTGGAAATGGAAGGTATCTCCCCACAGCGTACAAGTGCTGCGTACAATCCACAGTCATTATCCTGTGCATAAATCGAAATTTTATCAAGTGTGGTTGTGCCAATGCCCCTCTTCGGTACGTTGATTATTCTCTTTATCGCAACTTCGTCCCTGGCATTGTCAATAGTCTTAAGGTAAGCAAGTACATCCTTGATTTCCTTTCGTCCGTAGAAATTAACGCCACCATATATCTTATACGGCACGCCAAGCTCCACAAACTTCTCTTCCAGACTTCTCGACTGCGCATTGGTACGATAAAGCACCGCATGGTCATTATATGCAGCTCCGTTTCCAACGTCCTTCTTAATGTCTGACACAATTCCGTATGCCTCCTCAAAGGCACTGTTATATACATGGTATTCTATCTTATCTCCTGCTCCGGCATCTGTCCACAGCCTCTTGTCCTTGCGCTCAATGTTGTTGCGGATAACCGCATTTGCTGCGTCAAGAATATTCTGGGTGGAACGGTAGTTCTGCTCAAGCTTAATTACCTTTGCCTCAGGAAAGAAATGTTCAAACTCAAGTATATTTTTGACATTTGCACCACGGAACTTATATATGGACTGGTCATCATCACCCACCACACAGAGATTGCGATGTCTCGCGGCAAGAAGGCTTACCAGCTTGAACTGTGCAGTGTTGGTGTCCTGATACTCATCAACCATAATATACCTGAAACGCTGCTGATAATACTCAAGCACCTCAGAGCAGCTTGTAAACAGTTCCACCGTCTTACATATAATGTCATCAAAATCCAGCGCATTGCTGGCCTTAAGTTGCCTTTGATATTCACGATATACTTTGGCGACATTTTTTTTGCGCAAGTCCTGCCCGGCGGCAAGTTCCATATCATCAGGCGTAATAAGCTCGTCCTTTGCCCTGGAAATCTGTGCCAGCACCGCCTTGTCCTTGTATATCTTCGTGTCCATATCAAATCTCTTAAGTGCATCGCGTATGAGTGTTCTCTGGTCGTCCGTATCATAAATGGTAAAATTATTCTCATAGCCGATACGTTCAATATAGCGGCGCAGTATTCTCACACAGGCTGCATGAAAGGTCATAATCCATGCACTTCCCGCTTCTAACCCAACAAGATTGTCAACTCTCTCTCTCATCTCTGCGGCAGCCTTGTTGGTAAAGGTAATGGCAAGAATATTGTATGGATTAACCTCCTTTTCCTCTACCAGATATGCTATTCTGTGTGTAAGCACACGGGTCTTTCCCGAACCTGCTCCCGCAAGCAGGAGTACCGGTCCTTCCGTGGCAAACACTCCCTGGCGCTGTTGTTCATTCAATGTATCGTAAATACTCATACATCCTCCATAGAATTCCCTATAATGCATAAAAGAGTGCGCTCGCGCACTCTTTCGCGCCCGAGCGGATTGCGTAGCAATTAATTCCTCTCCGCGAGGTGCGCATCTTGGCACGCAGTGCCTTTTTGACTTATATGAATTCCGGAGGAATTCATATAGGTCAAAAAAGAATGCCGTCTGAAGCTGGCTGTCCAGCCCCAAACGGCGCTTCTTAAGTACTAAATATAAACTTAATTCTGTCCAAGCTTAGCCTTAAGTGCAGCAAGCTCGTCATCCAACTCAGGTGTAGCCATGCCATCATACTTACGTGCAATATCGTCAACCTCATTAACGCTCTTGGAATTGAGTTCTGCCATAGCATTGGCTTCATCAAGCTTGCGGTTAACCTTAGCCTCTAACTTATCAAATGCTGAAAGGCTGTCTGCTGCTCCGCTTACGCTGGAGCCAATCTTGTTGATGGTCTCCTGTGTCTTGGCAACTGCAATCTTAGCCTTGAGTGCGTCCCTTCTGGCATTGAGATTGCTTATATCGCTGACAAGCTTCTCATGCATCTGCTTCATCTTAGCTGCATTCTCTGCAGCAATATTGTATGTCTCCTGAAGTGATGTCTGCTTAACAACAAGATCCTTCTTCTTCATGAGGAACTTCTTAGCGTCCTCGTCATTCCCCGCAAGGACTGCCTTCTCAGCGTATGACTGCATCTTGGCAACTTCCTGCATGCACTCATCAAGCTGTCTCTTAGTCTTAGTCTCCTCAGCCATAACGGAAGCTGTCTCCTGCTTAACCTTGGCAAGGTCACTCTCAAGATTACGAAGATACTGGTCAATCATCTTCTCCGGATCCTCAGCCTTATCGAGAAGTGCATTAATATTAGCTGCCATAATGTCCTTAAATCTGGAAATAATACCCATAACTACTTAATCCTCCTATTAATTACAAAATATACAAATAATGCTTTTAATATATACTACCACAAAGGAACAGAAAAGTCACGAAAAATAATTACGGAAAAATAGCGCAACAACTTGTTTTATTTCTCCCTTTGTTCTATAATTAAGTAGTATTGAATACTACATCATATATGAAAGAGGTTGTATAATGTCATACGAACATTCAGAATTTTTAGCCGATATGCTTCGCAAGCTTGCCAAGCTGGACTATATCCGGCCAAATGAGATTCCCAACATAGATTTATACATGGATCAGGTCACTACCTTTATGGACACGCACTTAGAGGCCACCAAGCGCAGTGAAGCTGACAAGATTCTTACCAAGACTATGATAAATAATTATGCCAAGAATAATCTTCTTCCGCCTCCGGTGAAGAAGAAGTATTCCCGCGACCACATGATAACGCTTATGTTTATATACTATTTTAAGTCCCTTATGTCCATAAGTGATATCCAGTCGGTACTCGGCCCTCTTACCGAACGTTTCTTTTCAGGCAGTGGCAGTATATCCCTCGAGCATATTTACAAGGAAATATATCAGGGAGAGCGCGAACGCCTTCCTCTTATAACAAAAGATATTATTTCCATGTTCAAGAAGGCGGAAAGCAGTTTTGAGAATGTAAGCAACGAAGAAGAAAAGGAATATCTGCAGATTTTCTCTTTTATATGCTATCTGTGCTTTGATATGTACATGAAAAAAGAAATGGTTGAGAATATCATAGATGAACTCAACTCCAAACACCCTTCCGGCAAGTCTGCCCAGACCAAGTCAGATAAAGCCGACAAGGCCGTAAAGCCTGTCAAGTCAGAGAAGCCTGTCAAGTCAGAGAAGCCTGTCAAGTCAGAGAAGCCTGTCAAGTCAGAGAAAACCTGAATATGAGAAGAGCTTCCGGTTCATGCCGGAAGCTCTTTTCATCACTGTTCTTCTGTAATGTTAAGTCTTTCAAATACCATATCGTATCCGTCGTTGCCGTAATTGAGAGAACGGTTGACGCGGCTTATGGTGGCCGTTGATGCTCCTGTCTTCTCCGCAATGTCAAGATATGTCTTATGCTGCCTTAACATTCTGGCAACCTCATAGCGCTGCGAAAGTGAAAGAAGTTCATTCACTGTACATACATCCTCAAAAAATGCGTAAAACTCATCCTTGTCCTTCAGCGTCATAATCGCTTCAAAAAGATGGTCCACTGCTTCAGATTTAACATTCTTGCTCATACCTTACTCCTTTTGTCCTGTTATCTAACTGGCACAATGCCATTTTAGCACAATGAAGTCATAAAGTCCACAAAAATTTTTATAGTAAATTAGTGGGATTTAAAAATGCCTTTTATTCCAGAATAAACTTCTCAACCGCCGCTGCCACTCCATCCTCATCATTTGATGTTGTCACATAGTCCGCTTCTTCCTTCACCTGAGTCATTGCATTTGCCATGGCAACACCCATACCGGCGTATCTTATCATGGTAAGGTCATTATAGCCGTCCCCGCATGCCATAAGCTCAGTGCGGTCGCAACCGAGTCTGTCAAGCAGCCCTTCCAGTGCCTTGGCCTTGTCCACTCCTTTGGGAAGTATCTCAAGAAAGAACGGTTCCGAACGATATACGTCCAGACGGTCCGACAGAGCAGCATGCACCTTTTTCTCCACATCGGCAAGATAATCTCCCTCTCCTAACATAAGGCACTTATTAATCGGGAAATTAATATACTCCAGGAAATTGTCCACCTTCTTGATTCCAAGACCATTAATTCTCGCTTCAATGGCAAGGAACTCATCCTCCGGCTTCTCCGTGATAATGTTGTCCCCCTCGTATGACATAAGGTTCACTCCATACTGTCTTGAAAGCGCATATATCTCAGGCAGATATTGAAGCGGCAGCTTCATATCATGTATTATCTCCCCCGTCCTGCATGAAATCAATCTTCCACCATTAAATGACAATATATATCCGTCAAGCTCCTTAAGGTTAAGCTGTCTTGCAAATTCCCTTATTCCCTGAACAGGTCTGCCGGACGCAATTACTATTTTGACGCCCTGTCCTGCTGCCCTGCTGATTGCGGTGCGTGTCTTTTCTGTAATCTTTTTTTCTGAATTTGTAAGCGTTCCGTCTATATCCAACGCCAGTACTTTATATGCCATATTATTCCTCCATACCATTTACGCTACATCATACCCTATATCCGTACTTTTAACAAGTACCTGATATAAATTTCCCATTTTCACCTTTTTTACCCGGTGTCATATAATGATGTTATCAAATCTAATATCGGAGGTTACGGTGAAAAGGAAACGAATATCCGCACTTATACTTACCTTCCTGTTTGTGATTAGTGCATCCGCTTTACTTGGTGGCTGCAAGAAGAACGATGATGGTTCCCTTAAAAAGGTTACGCTCAACGAGGTTGCGCACTCCATCTTCTACGCACCTCAGTACGTTGCCATCGAAGAGGGATATTTTACCGATGAAGGAATTGCACTTGAACTGGTTACAGGCTTTGGTGCAGACAAGGTTATGACCGCACTTATCTCCAACGAGGCGCAGATTGGCTTTATGGGCTCTGAATCCTCTATCTATGCCTATAATGAAGGCAACACCGATTACGCTGTCAATTTTGCACAGCTCACACAGCGCGCAGGAAATTTTCTGGTGTCCAGAGAGCCAATTGAGGATTTCTCATGGGATATGTTAAAAGGAACCACCGTTCTTGGTGGCAGAGCCGGCGGCATGCCCGAGATGGTGCTGGAATATATCCTCAAGCAGCACGGTATTGACATTGAAAAAGATTTGGAAATTGTGCAGAATATCGACTTTGGACTGACCAGCGGCGCTTTTGCCGGAGGGCAAGGTGACTATACAGTTGAATTCGAGCCTCATGCCACAGCTCTTGAGAAGGAGGGTGCAGGCTATGTTGTAGCAAGCCTTGGAGTAGAAAGCGGTTATGTACCTTATACCGCATACAGTGCCAAAAAAAGCTATATAGAAAAGAATCCTGAAATCATACAGGGCTTCACAAATGCACTCCAGCGCGGCATGGAATATGTAAATACCCATACCTCTAAAGAAATTGCAGCCGTCATTGCACCTCAGTTCCCTGATACCGACGAGGAAACTATTGCAATCATAGTTGAACGTTACAAAGAGCAGGACACATGGAAATCCGACCTGGTATTCAGCGAGGAGAGTTTTACCCTGCTTCAGGATATCCTATACGAAGCAGGTGTAATAAAGGAATATGCTCCTTACTCTGACCTTGTAAACACTGAATTTGCCACAAAAGCACTTAAAAAATAAAAAATAATAACAAGAAAAAGAAGGACAGTTCCTCCCGCTTCACAGACGTCGGCAGTACTGTCCTTCTTCTATTAATTGTATTATTTCTACAATCCCTTGAACTGTTCGTATATCTCGTTCTCCTGCTTCTTAATCTGGATATATGTTCCCATAACATATTCTTTCTTTATCTCAAAATTATGGATAATGCGATCCATATTGCGGACTGCCACACCTGTGACCTTCGGACATATCTTGTTATTGTCAGCATCCGACTGTATGATTGACTTGACTTTATCAAGTCCGAATGCCTCCTTATAGCTTCGCTTGCCATACAGGGCACTGATAATATCCGCCACCGCTACAATTCGCTGAGGTACTGTGAGCTGATCTCCGGTGAGTCCGCGATAATATCCGCTTCCGTCAATCTTCTCATGATGTCGTATGGAAATCTCCCTCACATCATCATCAATAATTCCGGTGAGGATATGGTTAGTAATCTCCACATGCTTCTTCATTATATCCATCTCCTTGTCGGACAACCTGCCGGTGGATTCAAGTATGGACAGCGGTATGGCAATCTTGCCTAGGTCATGGAGCAACGCACCATAATACAGATTATACTTGTCCTGGCTTGAAATATGCATAATTTCTCCCAGTTCCTGGGCAAATATGGTCGTGGCAAGCGTATGTATTACGGTATGTTCACTGCGGAAATCTATGATGTACACAAGCATCTGCAGAAATTTTCTCTTGTATTCCTCTGTAAAATTAACAGATGAAATAAGGTCATCAATCTCCTTGAGATAATCATCAGTCTTGAGATTAGCAAGGATATTGTATCTGGCATTAGCCTTAAGGAAAAGGTTAAGCGCATCCGCCGAAAACTTGATATTGCGGTACTTCTGCAGATAATCGGTTTCCAGTGTTCCGGGCATGCTCATAACCACATCCATCTTATCGGCCATGGACAGATACTCTGCAATCTTGATATACTGACTCTGAATCATAAAATGCTTATTATAATCAAGGTGATGATACAGCACCACCTCTGCCTTGTCATTAAGTGGGGACAGATATTTCAAAAACAAAAATCCAAAGATAGAATGCGGCCATACGTCCGTTTTTTCAAAATCTGCCCAATGATCGATGTACTCCAGCTTGCAGGTTCCTATGTCATGAAGCATGGCAAGGATAACATAGTCTGCTATCTCTGCATTACTCATTCGTCCCTCCTGCAAAAGCATCTTATAGAGGATATATGCCGTCCTCTCACTGTGATGCATAAGCGACGGATTAAGTATTGAAAATGATTTTCGAAGAATATCATACATATTCTTACTGCTTATTACTGCCATACCAGTCTCCATTCCTCCATAGATATCGCTTATAGTGTATACTTTTCCGGTATTAATTTCAAGATTTCATTAAAATTTCATTTGTATGTGTCGTATGTATGGTCTATAATGTAACATTATAATGAATTAAATTTGAAAGGAATCTGTTATGAATTTTGAC
>CAMAKT010000091.1 GCA_945836135.1 uncultured Clostridia bacterium
TAATTCCGGATATAATGCAAACATTTTCAATGTTCCGGCAGACTCCATTCCCAAAGGGATTTCTGCCATACCATCCGAATCAATCATTTTATGGAGAGCATTAATTTTGTAGGTATCCTCTTTTGTTTCTCCATCGTGAGGAACCTTTTCAATCCTAAAGTCCTTGATATGCTCGTCAAAAGATGCAAAATATTCTACCACTCTCTGTACTGTGGCGCAGCGATTTTGTTCAACTGGAATTTTCAAGTACTTAACTTTAAGCCATAAACTGTATCCATCCAATAATAAATAAATGCAATGGATAGTATATATAAAACAACCATTTCATAATACTATTTATTCTTCGATTATTGCCTCTTTTTCCATTGTACATCATAATAATCGGAACAGATAAAACTACTGCCATTTGTAATAAGCCATATATTTTGTCAATTGCAAAGAAATACACCGTTGCATATATTGCTACATAAAACATCATCCATAACGTTTGTTTTTTTAGATTTCCTCTATTTGTTCCAAAGGCTAAAATACACAAACTTGCGACACAACTCCAATCACTGGGAAAACTAATTAAACAAATTAGTACAATGAGCAATACTTTCATCATATTGCTTTCTATTTTTTTACTATTAACTACTCGTAACATAACCAATCCCCATGCAAGTGACCACATAACACTTGTTTGGTTCAAAGCACTCCCATAATAAAACGGAATAAATGATTTCCAATCCACAAAGTCCATTGATGCAAACACATAAGCAAAATGCGATATAAATGCAAACATAAACAAACGCTTCGTATATTTATTTATATCCTTTGTATAGTGGTATCCTTCTGCTATAAAATAACACATAATAGGACAGGTTATTCTTCCGATAATATGTAGTATAACAGGGATAATTTCCTTTGGATACCCAGGATAAATCATCCATGTGATATGGTCTATAGACATTGCAATAATCGCAATGATTTTTATCATGTTAGAGTCTAATAATTTTTTCATAACCACTCCGTAAAATTCTTAGTTGTTTTAATGTCTTTTATAAAAAACATTTCCTTTGATTGTTCATAGCCGATTATACTGTGTTTATTCTTTACCCGTTCTACAACAGTTTTTAGTGACCTTGTTTAGTTTTTCACATTCAGACTGTTAAATCTATATTTCCGTAAATAAGGATTTCCAAAATTATTAGATGCGTCGAATAATATACGTAAGATAATTTCAACATTTTGCCATACTGTTCAATTACCCAATTGATCCAACCAAGTGCATCCTTTCTGTCAAGACATCCAGTATCTGTATTATTTCTTATTGCTCTGATCCGCTCGTGTTGTCATTTTCCACATCATCTTACCCATAAACAGAGGGTGACGATAGCAAATCTTCATTTGCATAGCTTGACTAAAAGAATGACATATAACAAATTTTTTTGAGTCAATATGCTTGGCAAGTCCTTCCCCGACTTTTTGTGGACTTGCCATAAATTCTTTCGGAACGTGAAGTTCCGATGATGAAGCCGTATTCGTAAGCGGTGGATGAAACAAATGAAAGGAAATGCCATATCTCTGATTTTCAATCTCAAGGCATTTTGCGAGTGATTCAATTGCTCCTTTTGACGAAGCGTAAGGAGAAATATTGCCAAATCCTGTAACACCAACACCTGAGCAGGTAAAAATCACTCTACCAAAACCTTGTTTACGCATCCCCGGCAAAACCGCTTTTGAAAGGCGTAACGCCCCAAAAAAGTTTATATCCATTACTTTGTCGTAAAGCTCATAATTGCTGTTTGACTCGCTTTCAAAAGTACAAAGGCAAGCATTATGTACAGCTATATCAATTTCCCCAAATTGTTTTATTGTTTCGGATACGCCATTTTTTATATCTTCGTCTTTTGCCGCGTCTGCTGTAATCGAAATTAATTTATCGGGATAATTCTCTTTCAATTTCTCCAGATTATCCGTTTCAATATCCAAAACCGAAATGAAATCGCCATGTTCGAGCAGATATTCCACAATATAATACCCGATTCCGCGATTTGCTCCTACGATTAAAATCACTCTCGGTATAGCTTGTTTCTTTTTCATATATATTCCTTTCCACTACATTATTTCTATATCACATAAAACAAAACGCAGCACTAACCGTTCACTCGGTTCAGCACTGCGTCTCATGCGTCCGGCTAATTCCTCTCAATTTTTTACTCTGAATAGGTGCTTGCAGAAGCTTTCTTTTTACTGCCGTTTCATCTGACGCAGAAACAGCATAACGGCAGTTCCGGATATCGCCACTCCATAGCCCAATACCCAAAACAGATGAGGAAAGACATTTGTCCAGATGCCATCAAAAACTGCTCTTTCTAACTCTACGGCATGAACAAAAGGCAGGGCATAAGCGATTTTCTTAAAAACTCCGCCTACAAGATTCAGGTCAAACCAAATTCCCGAAAGCCATGCGGCAAGGTTGGTAAACAGCGCACCGCAAATGCCACCGACCTGCTTGGTATTAAATACGCTTCCACATAGCAAACCCACAGCAATAAAAAGCAGGGCTACCGGCAGAATAAAGAAAATAGCATATAAGATCGTAATCGTTATAGGAAGCCCAAGTATCATTGCCGCAAGATAGCAAATCACGCTCTGCATCATCCCAATCGGCAGGACAGGCAGTACATATCCGAAAATAAAATCTGTGGCTGTCAGGGGAGTGGTGTAAAGCCGCTGCAAAAGAGCACTTTCCCTGTCTTTTGCTATTAAAGTTGCAGAAAACAGCGTCATAAAGGAAAGACCAAATACCGTAATTCCGGGAGTAAGGCTTTCAATTTCAAACAAACTGACAGGTATATTTGCCTGTATTGCGGAAAGCAAAATCAAAAGCACAAGTGGGAAACCAAGACCAAATCCCAAATTTAACGGGTCCCGCAGGATTTCCTTTGCCGTTCTCCCTGAAAAAGTCAATAATCTCATTTTACTTCCTCCTTTACAATTTTGACGAAGGCATCTTCAAATTTATCGGTGCCTGCTTTCTCTTTCAGTTCCTCCGCTGTTCCAATGGCGAGAAGCCGTCCTGCTTTCATGATACCAATGCGGTCGGAAAGCTCCTCCGCTTCTTCCATGTAATGTGTTGTCAGGATTATTGTGATTTTTCCTTTGAGAGAACGGATTGTGTCCCACAATTCACTTCTGGCAATCACATCCAGTCCTAGAGTCGGCTCGTCCAAAAACAGAATTTTCGGCTCACCAATCAAAGCCATAGCAATACTCAGCCGTCTCTGCCAACCGCCTGAGAGCTTTCCTGCTTTTTTGTGAAGAATCTGCGTCAGTTCAAACTGTTCAGACAGCTCGGATACCTTTGCCCTTTTCTTTTCATTTGGAAAGCCGTACACACCACACATAAGCTCCAAATTTTCCCTTACGGTCAGATTCGGGGCAACCGCCGTTTCCTGCGGTGAAACACCGATGATTTTTTTAACCTGTGCTGTCTCCTTTGTAATGCTGTTTCCAAGTATTATCGCATCTCCATCTGAAGGCTTCGTTAGACAAGTCAGCATCTTAATGGTAGTGGTTTTTCCTGCACCATTAACACCAAGCAGGGAAAATAAATCCCCCTTCTGTATCTCCAAATCAAGCCGTTCTACCGCCGTCAAGTCTTTATATTTTTTTGTTAACTGTATGGTCTGAATAGCATTCATGTATTTTCCTCCTATGTAACGAGAGTACCCGCTACGAATTGTCCTTTTTCACCCACCAACAGATACATAGCCAGTGGTGGCAACGATATGTAGAAATGTAGATATGTAAATACCACGCCATTGAACATATAAAACACATGGAAAATTACAACAATGACTACAGTCATCCATCTGATGTTGTCAATGTTAGTTTTTCTCATATATGTACCACCTTTGCTATTCTTTTCAACATCATAGTAGCATGTACGGGGCAGTATTTCTACCAACGAAAGAAAACAATTATGCACGGGTTTTGTTAAAAAGAGTAGCATCCAGCACATCACTCCTAATAACCCAATTCTTCAAATTAATGGTATAATCCCATCTTTGACAGTTGATTAGAGTAAATGACCGTTTAATTGTCAAATCGAGTAGGAGGAATTTCTCTTAATTGAGAAATTCCGACCTCTCACACTTAACATTACACTCATGTTCAGCCTAAATCATTTTGAAAAGCAACAAATGAAATGCTTCACAAAACGTTCGAAACCAGTGAAAACGAATGTATACCACCTGTATATCACTTGTGTACCACGTGTATATTACGACCTCAAAACAACGTAAATTATCTTCTATTTATGAATATTCTGATAATTCGCATGTCTTATCAATACATAAAGAAAAGTCCCATAAACACTGGGTTTACAGGACTTATCAATATCTTATATTATCTTAGAAATTCTTAATTAGCAAACACCCTGAACCAGTATAGCAGCTTCTAAGGTGTCTGCAATTTGCTGAAATATTTAGTTGTAGAAACAAGGTGTAGAAAATTTTGTGCACACTGTTGAATTTTGTCCATACGTACTCCACTACATTCATACAATAAAAAGCCTTGCAAGGCTGCAAGGCTTAATAAACAAACTAACAACTTTCTTTCGCTAGATGGATTATGGTAAGCTGCCACCTTTGTAAGCCTCCATGTTCACCGCTTTCCTTCATGGCTTATTTCCGCTCATCCACATATATCTGCACCCTGTCCTGTATTATCGCAGCCACATCCCGGGCGTTCTTCGTCCCTGCAAAATATGCCTGTGCCTCCTCATAGATTATATTGTATATGTCCGTACTGAAGCCCTTCGAGACCTGCGCCGAAGCAAGGATATCATAGAAGGTCTGTGCCTGCTCCTCTGTCAGAACCTTCCCCTCCATCATGTCACCATATATATTTGAGTCATATGATAAGCATTCCGTCATCTCCTGCTCTATCATGGCATCGAGCTTTTCTGATAATACAGAATAACCATACGCCTCATAATTTACAATATATTCTTTGACAAACTCCCACGCAGCCTCACAGTTTTCACTCTGCTTATTGATAGCTATACTGTATGAAAACGACAGCTGCGCTCCCGGAGCCCTTGAAGGGTATCCGGCATACACTCTGTCCTCATCTCCAAAATATATGTCCACCCATTTTATGTCCGATATCCTGAGCGGCATACACTGATACATGAGCACCTTGTCAGCATCCAGCTCCTGCTTTAAGGTTCCGTTGCAGACGCTGTACTCAGGTTCGATGCTGCGAACCGCTTCAAGCAGCTTTATGAACTGCTCTGATGTAAAATCATATTCCCCTGTATCCTCATCATAAAATAAATCCATGGAAAACTCGGTAAAAAAATCGAACTGTATATCTCTTGCCGTATTTACAAGCAGCTCTGAATCCGGATACTGTGCGAGCATATCACATATTGTACCGTAATCCCAGCTATCATACTTTTTAAAAATTGACTTTTTTACAACCAATGTAAATAGATTGAAATCCGGGCTTATACCATACAGCCTTCCGTCACTCTCCATTCCTGACAGAACAGATGGTACAAAATCCTCCGCATTCAACTCATCGTCATTCCTCATAAGCTCATACAAATCTACCAGAATTCCCTTTTCACCCAGATTCGCAATATCAATCCCGCCGTACTCCGGAATCAGAAATATATCCGCCCCATTCCCCGTCACCAAATCATTATAAAAATTCATGAGGCAGGTATCGTAATCCTCATCATTGCTCTCGTATGAATTTATTTTCACATACCATTCCATATTGTATTTATTGAACCGCTCTATTGCCGCCCTGTCCTTGAGCGTCGGTGTATTCATCACCGCCATCACAAGCTCCCTGCGCGGCTGTACCTCGTCCGCATGCATTTCCGCGGCATCCGCCACCTCAACTGTGAAGCTACGGCAGCCCTCATCATTTACATCGCCCTGCTCCGAAAAATTCGCTATGCAGAAGCCCCCTGTTTCCTTTGCATGGAATACGGTGCAATACTGTTCTGCCTGAATTCCATAATCGAGCAGGCAGAATATTTCCCTAACCTTTGAGGTCTGAATGTTGTACTCAAGGACATAATTATCCGTCAGTATATACAGCATGTTCTCATTTGCCTGCTCAACGGAATAGATGCTGTATACAATAGCGGATGTGTCCGAAAGACATTTTGTGGCTTTCCCACCTTTTGTATCCACCTCGTATGCCGTCAGGGCAGATGTTCCATTTATACAGCCAAAGGCATAGCATTCCCCGGAAGCTGTCGCAAATAACACAATATTGGCAATTCCAAGGTCAGCTGGACATTCGATGGTTCGCAGAAATTTCCCTTCACCATCCAGCACAACAAATACATTGTTGCTTAACAGGCATATATTCCCCTCCGCATCCACCACGACATCCTCACACGAAAGAGTCCTGCCCTCATTCTTCAGACCATCATACACGCTTCTCATATCAAGCTCTTTTTCAAGCTCAAATTCACTATCATATACATACAGCATTTTCTCCGTTTCCGCGTATGCCAGATATCCGCCATTTACTTCGTAGAAATCAAGTCCACCCTGAGCTTCCAGGTCAAGAGCACGCTCTGTGAGCATTCCCGTCTCCAGGTCTATGCCTGCAAGATATATCTCATCCTTTTTCTTACCCTCATTATAAAAATTTCCAATTCCCCATAAGGTGTCATCATCCATGAAGCTCGAAAGATATGGCACAGCACCTATGAATGTATACTGTGCCTGAAACTCCCATTCTTTAAAGGACGGCTGATAAACCACATCCTCTTCCTGCTCTGTGCTCTCCTGTTGTGTACTCTCCTGCCCTGAGCCTGCCTGTCCCATGTCTGACACCGATTCCTTCACTGACTCACCGGATGCGCCATTATCCTGCGATTTATGGCAGCCTGCCACACAGAATGTACACGCAGCTAAAAGTGTCATTATCGCTGTGATTTTCCTCTTATCAATTAAAACCATATGAAACCCTCACCTTTCCCCAGAATTGTATATATCATTTTCCCACTTTGTATAATTATAAAATTTTGCAGTTCAAAATGGAAGGCGCAAAATACGCCTTCCAAAAAATTCACTCTAATATGTATTGCCGTATTCGTCAACATGAAATGTACATGACGTTGTGTGAGTAGTGCCACGGAATTTATACACTATAGTAATTGTACAATTGCTGGTGTTAAGTCCGTTAGCTGAAAAGCCAGTTACTACAACCTGCTCATTGATACCGGCATAGCTGTTATAATCAGCTCTTGTAAAGCGGCTGCTATTTCCCTCCTGCCATGTCCACTCAAAGTCCACAAGAAACCATATGGATGTATTTGTATCCTTAAAACTCAGTGTCCCAGAACCATTCTGTGCTCTAGCCACCATTATGTTTTGCCCGTCCATTGATTTCGGTTCTGTCTCTGCTGCAAAACATAATGTACTTCCAAATAAAAAAGTCATTGCCAAAAAAAACACTGCCAAAACACTAATTTTTTTCTTCATAGTATGTTTTCCTCACTTTCATAAGGCTTGCCTATGCATTTAAAAACACTGTTACAACATTCCTACCCTCTCATCAATTAATATGATTTAAATCATGCTTGTATTCTAAACCATTCAGCCATATCTTACAATGACATCAGAAGAATATTTTTATTCTGAAAATGTCATGGTCAATTTCAACATTTTAATGTACATTGTTGTTAACATTATGAATATATAAATCAACTGTACAAGATAACTTTGAAGGGACGCTATCTTATGAAAAAAAACATATGTTCCATAATCCTTATACTATTTATTATCATTGATATTTTCCCATTGTTTGGGAATAATATCATTTCACATAATTCCAATTCTCCTGAGCACTTCACTTCTGTGTGCTCGGATGATGAATATGACAATATTATTGAACAATAACTTTCGCCATTTCACCTTTTAGCTTTCATATTTTGTATCATGTTTTTGTAAAGTTCCATTCTCTTATTATTTCTAATATAAAATGCGATTTGATATGCACATTCACAAAATTCAATATCCTCATCGGTAATACTCTTTCCGGCATGTTGATTGTTCCACGGTATGCAGTAAAGCATCGTTGATAAGGCATGCATCCTCTCACACTCAAGTTCTAACATAATTCCCATATCAGCATATTCGTTTGATTTCTTAAAGTTCCCCGCATTTCCCGCATAATTCGCACAACGCACCAGTATTCCCTCATACTCACTTGCAAATACTTTATTTTTTTTGCCCATTTTCACATATGTCATACATAACTTCTCATAGGCCTCCAACATGCTATAATCGCTAATCCTGTCCAAACAATTAAAGTACTGGTTAATCAGCATTATCTCTATATCAGTAAAATAAGTACATTTCATGATATTTTTTATTGGCACCCCCAGTATAGTCTCGTATTTGTGAGCTAATTGTCTGCTGTCAATGCTATGCTCAAACAGCTTAATCCGTTGATATTCCAAAACCATCCTGTTTATTTTCAGCGAACAATCCAATATATTATTCATTTTTTCATATATTTCTTTAGCTGTGACACTATCATTCATATCCTCACATCTTGCCAATGCACTCCACAGCTTATGCGCCTCCAAATCCTCCGACACAATAACCTGCTGTCTCAACACCCCTTTCAGCCCCAGCTTATCAAGGAGAGCTGCGACAGTACTATATTTCGGAGAAACCCTTCGGTTAATGATTCTGCTGACTGTCTCAGATGTACATATCCCATCTGCCAACTCCTCGATTGTCACCCCATGCAGGCGCCTGCGTTCATCTATCAGCTTTTCCACCGGATAGAACGCACAATCAATATAGTATGGATACCACTCGAGTAGCTCACCGCTTATGCCAAATTTATACCTCGTGATTCCGTCAGACCTGTCTGAAGGAATACTTAATGAGCATTTTCTAAGTCTTTCATAGTGCATAAGGAAATCATCCCATTGCTTATCCGGTGCCATACCAAGAAGCTCCGTCAGGCTTTTTTTGTTTTTTAGCAGGGGACACAGGAAATGAAGCCTTGAGGTGTCGCGCAGTATTCTTAGTGCAGCATCACATTCCTCAAGCCACTTCTGCCTTTCATAATTTCCCATCATCTGCGGTGTCTTTATTTCCATCATTTCACAGATGGTCTTAGCATACATACATGTGGTGTTCCACTTCTCATTGTCTGGATTTTTACAGTATGAGAGCAGTTTTCCATACAGGCTCAATGCCTTTTTTGAGTTTCCGAACCTCGCTGTCAACCGTGCCACGTTGGCAATCATGAAATATTCATACACTGATATACACACAAAGGAACTGCATGTACTATAATCTGCCACTGTATAAGCTGCGGCTTTTTTATACAAATCAAGTGCCCTCTCCAAATTTCCGTTAATCTCATTTATTCGCGCTTCCATGTATTCTGCAAACTGAGTATTTAAAATACTGCCCTTACAATATCTGTCTGAATATTCTGCAAGGGCATCTTTTGCCTCGTCCAACTGGTATGATTTTATATATTCAAGTATCTCAAATCTGAAATCCATCTCATCATATTCATCTCTGCAAAGATATCTTCCCACCTTGCTCCCACTTATTCCAAGCCTTTGAAGCACCGCTATAATCAGATGTATTTCTCCTTTATAACTCCCGTTCTCAATCCGGCTGTACACGCTCCTGTCGCACAATCCTCTGCATACATCCGCAACTGCCAGATTGCGCCTGCTGCGCTCATAGAATATTATGTTGCCGATATAATTATTTTCCATCTGTTTCCCTTCTAATTCAAAAAAGGGCTGTCCTCATCAGCTCAATCTGCCCATTTATACCAAAGTTTATAACTGCTATACTAATTGTATCATAAATATGCCGCTTTCTGCAATCTTACAATTACATACAGCGTTATATTCATAACAGTTCGTTACAGTACACAGGTAGGTAATTTCGGTACTCCTCACAGAACAGGCTGGTTTCATTTATTCTCTCCACTCTGCGCAGCAGAGCCAGAATACGGGAGTACAGCACCTCCAGTTCAAAGGGTTTCACAACATAATCATAGGCACCATCCTGAAACCCTGATACAATATCCTGGGAATCTCCCCGAACAGTCAGGAAAATAACCGGTAAATTTTGTGCACACTGTTGAATTTTGTCCATACGTACTCCACTACATTCATACA
>CAMAKT010000092.1 GCA_945836135.1 uncultured Clostridia bacterium
AGAGGCGGTATGTTGTCTTCATCTCCATCTTATCCGTCTTCGCTGCCTTTGGAACTATAATAAGGTTAATCACAGCTACTATAAGCTGTAATGCAGTTACAGCAAGAAATATATAATATCCTGTGCAGAATGTCGGTTCAACCTTCTCAGGTCTGCTGCATGCCATCATCTCATTATAACCTAAGAAAAGTACTACCATACCTCCTGCATCGGCAACTGCACCTATAAGCGAAATAATATTGCTTAAATTCTTCATCTTAAGGTTGCCCAGTGATACACAAGAGCCTGCAGCGCATACTACAATACCTATGCAGATAAGCATGCTTCCTATAAAAATTAAAGTAAATGCCGTTTCCGACACCCAACCCTGACGGATTGCTCGTCCCGCCCCACTAATAAGGCTGTTGTATGATACGCCTGCTGTGAATACTGATAAATTCTTGCTAATCAGGGATGAAAAACGTCCCGGATTAATAGCTGGAAGAAACATCATAAACACGGACAGAAGCGATACGATACGCGACACAGCATAAAACTTATTGGCGGTTGACTCTCTTTTGCTGATTGTTTCGTTCATTCCGATACCTCCTTGCTTTATGCTTTTATTATATATTTTTTGCGAAAAATTTAATACTGTAATTATAAGTTCAAAAATGCATTCATTTTTTGCATTATAGGACTTGGGGTGTCAAAACATATTTTAATGAATGCATAATGAATATATTTATACATTGCAGGCTCCGGATGTCCGAAACTAAGATGTTCTAAGCATTCTGAATGGTATTACACTATAATTCACGCAACCGTTGCAAAGTCGCCATCCATGGCTCCATTGCAACTTTTCCAACATCCATGTTGGAAATTGCTGAGTCTATAACAGAATGCCAAGAACATCTAAGTTTCTCCCATATGTCGCTTCAATGTATAAATATATTCCATTATGCATAGCAGAATTAATGAAACATGTTTTGACACCCGTCTGAGCGCACCCATGGCGCGCAAACTAAAAATGGGCGCTTCCGTATCGGAAGCGCCCAATCTTACCTTTTATAGGTTTAAGTCATTATTTACTTCTTTTTCTTAACAACCACTACAACGATTGCTGCTACAACAACAACTGCTGCTACGATTGCTATGATAAGGCCTACAGATACACCGCCCTCATCAGCTGATGTTGAAGCCTGTGTAGCTGCCTGTGTAGTACTGTTCTCAGGTGCCTTGGTTGTCTCAGGTGCTACTGTTGTGGTCTCCTCTGCTACAGCATTAGGATTGTCATATGCAAAACCGCTTACAGTGAATGTAATCTCAACATCCATACCTGCTGACAGTGTATAAGCAAACTCATTCTCTGCTGTCAGCTCCTTATTCCAGATATTGATGAATAATGGCTTAAGGAACTCATCATCATCAGGGTCAAGGAATGCTTCCTCGAAATCATATACACTCTTGCCGCCGATTCTGATATTAACATCAGAAATAGTTACACCTGACTCCAAAGGAATATCTGTGGATAAGAATAAGAGGTTAAGTGTCTCTGAACCATCTGCGAAATCAAGACCCTTAATGGATACAGTGTATGTTCCGTTTCCGGCAATCTCAGCATCTGTGATTGTTCCTTCTCTTACAACTGCATTGTTGGAAGCGTCCCAGCCTGTAATCTGGTTAAAGTACTCAGTGCCCATGCCGTATGTAGGCTCATTAAATGCATTACGGAAAGAATAGTTAGCGGACTGAATACCGATATATGCATTGTATGTACCATTTGCATCGAATTCTGCTGAAGGAGCAGCCTCTGTAGTTGTCTCCTCCTCTGTTGCAGCTGCAATAAGAATGTTAGGTGTAATCTCAAAAGTAATTGTTGTATATCCTATAGGGGACTCTGCCATGTACTTGTCACCCCACTCGTTATAACCGCCGCCGATACGAACGCAGGTTTCAGCGCCATATGCACCGGTGCCCTCTGCCCAGCAGCTCTTGCCTGCAGTAAGGTCTGTCTCTACTTCAACGCCGTCTAAGAATACCTTAACATCGAATGTAGAATCAGAAGAGATAACGGAAGAATCCGGAACAATTATACAAGGTGCAACAAACCATGTAGCAGTTGCTGCCTCAGGTAATGTAAGTGAAAGGGTTGTTGTCTCGCCATTGGTAAGTGTACCATTAACAGCAGTAATATCACCCTTATTATCTGCACAGCCATCACCAAAATAGCTTAAGCCCCATGAACCTGCTTCGGCACCATCAGCTCCCAATGCGATAAATGCTTCATAGCTCTCTGTGCTTGCCACAGCCTCACCCTTTGCTGCAGTGCCATCACCAACCACAAGCTTATTAATTGTGATTGTATACTCGATTGTTGTAAATCCTGCCGGTGACTCTGCGAATGCCTGGGCTGCCCAGTCATTATAACCACCCTTAAGACGAATTGCCTCTGTATCGGAAAACTCACCTGTGGCCTCATACCACCACTCCTTATCTCCGACTGTAAGGTCAATGTCACCAAGTACATCAACACCATCAAGCTTAACGCTCTCGATTGTGTACTCTAACTCCTCAACTCCGGAAGCGAGAATGGCTGGAGCCATATAATATGTATGATATACAGCGGTTGGAAATGTAATACCGATTGTAGCAGTAGTTCCCTCTGTTACGGTAGCAACTGTCGGAACAAGTTCACCTGCATACCCGGTATCATTTGCCCAGCACATGTCCCATGTCCCAGCTCCTGCCTCGGACTCACCACCGAAGGCTAAGAACATGGTATAACCTGCCTCGTCATCCGCCTTAACACTTACCGGATTAACAAATAATGCGGATAACATCATGAGTCCGGTAAGAAAGAATGCAGATAACCTTCTAAGTCTTTTCTTCATAATAAGACCTCCTACATAATTAATAAAATAATACTCGTACCTTTCGTACTGGTTTAATTTTATTCCATGACTCCCGCAAAAAAAACATTGTCTTTTTTACATTTTTTACTCACAAAATTATACTTTTCCACATTAAAAATTATATTTTTTGTTCTTTTGCCGAATGTCTTGGCAGAAGAACGGTCACAGTGGTACCCTTCCCCTCCTCGCTCTCTATGTGAAGGCCGTACTTCTCCCCATAGCACAGCTTGATACGCTGGTCTATATTGGACATTCCGATGCTGGAATGCTTTGACATACTGTCCTCGGCAATATTCTTTCTGACCATATCAAGCTGTTCCCTGGTCATTCCGTTGCCGTTGTCAGACACATCAATAATCAGATGCTCACAATTATCGTGCTCCTCATATATATGTATCGAAATGCATCCCACTGCATCCACATTCTCCAGCCCGTGTACCACAGCATTCTCAACAATCGGCTGCAAAAGCAGCGGAAGAAGCATATATTCCTGTGTGTCAATGCCATCCTCAATCTCCAGCTGATAATTAACTCTCTCATCAAAACGTATTTTCTGTATCCTGATATATGTCTCGATGTGCTCTAATTCGTTCTGCAGGCTGGTATATGTGGTTCCTATGTTAACCAGCACATATCTTAACATCTTTCCAAGAAGCTTGATTCCTGTTGCCACCTCCTTGTCCCCCGCTGTAAAAGCCTTCATTCGCAATGTCTCCAATGTATTGTAAAGGAAATGAGGGTTAATCTGGCTTGCAAGCATCTTAAATTCCATCTCCTGCTGTTCGTTCTGAAGCTGCTTTTCATTTAACATGGCTTCATACATGGTCTCCTTCTGCTGTTCGATGGTATGAACCATTATAAGAAGGTCATCGTATGCCTGCTTAAGTTCATAGCTTCCCGAGAAATCTGTTCTGATATCATACTCCTCATTGCTTGCCTTATGCATCTCATCCCTTAAGGTGCTTACCTGTGTCACAAATGAGTGTGCAAACCTTTTCATAAATATGGCCGGTACAATAAGTGCCACCAGAACGGTGGACACTGTAACAAGAAGAGTTTTTATGATGCTTCTCATAGCATTCCTGTCCAGTGTTGTAACATACGCCTTCGTATCGGTATATTTAAGGTTAAGTGAGCTTATCTCTCCCAGACATAATTCATTCTCAAACCTCTCATTAAATGTCTCTGAATAATAATCCTCACCATAATCCACTTCAAAAGGCAGTTTTTTCCCATACCAGTCACGCTTAGTACTGTAGAAAATATCATCACCGAAGGAAATGAAAGTCAGATAATCACTGCCTCCCAATCTGCTCTCAAGGTAATTCTCACTGACCTTGATTACCATGACTGCCTGACAACCGCTTCCGAGAACTGTAATCTTTCTTACCAGTGCATAGCTATATTCCACATTCTTATATAGATTCGTCTCCACTATAAGCTGGTAAAACGGGCTGTACTGCCCTATTGCCTTCTGATACCAGTCCGTCTGCTCAATCTCCTCCGTGACGGGGCGGAAATACTTGAAGTTTGAAGTATAAGGTGTGTTGGTATATATGGTAATGCTTCCTATCTGACTATAATTTTCAACGAAACTATCAATAACCGTATAGTCTCTGGCCGCGTCCCTGAATTCCCGCTCACTCCCATACATACCGCCAAGCATACTGATTGTCCTGCTGTCATAGGCAATACTGTCCGATATGTTGTATATCTGGCCATTTATTTCATTCATAATCATTTTAGACGAGTTGTTGCTGCTGTTAAGCAAGTCCATATGATGATTAAATAACATATTATATGTGTTCGCAATAAGGAAAATACCGATTGCAAGAATCGGGACAAAAACTGCCGCCACATATACGATATTAAGCTGTCTGCTTGTCTTCATATTTTTGAAACGTTCTATCATACTTTATTCTCCATGCCTTTTATCGGTTAATATATTAAGCTTACACCCTGCACGTTCTTTTGCAAAGCCCAATATCCAATAATTAATGCAAAAAAATGAAAATGTTGATGTAGTTATTTTTTTATTTATTCCTTATAATGAAATAGTTACGAAAATGTATTCAAAGCCAAAAAACCGTAATAAGGAGGATTTCCATGAAATTTTCAAATGGCTGCTGGCTTGAAAAGGAGGGCTGCTCCTGCTTTTCGCCGCAAGAAGTGTATTTTACAAAAATCGAAAAAAACAAAGTAACATTATGCGCGCCAACTATAAGGATTATTACCCGTGGTGACACTCTCGGAAGCATCAACCTGACCGTTGTCATTACAGCCCCTGCCAAGGGAGTAATCAGAGTTCAGACCTGGCATCATCTTGGAATGGCGGCAAAGACTCCTGAATATGAGCTTAACCTCACCGAAGACAATATGAGTGTCGAGGAGACGGATGAGTTGATAACCGTTACCAGCGGTGATTTATCCCTGGAGATAACCAAACTTCCATGGAGTATGACATATAAGCATAAGGGCAAGGTTCTGTCTAAGAGTGGGCGCAAGGATTTGGCCCTTATGAAAACCAACTGGAAGGGCTATGCCTACGACAAGGGCGACTACAAGGATACCTATATAAGGCAGCAGCTTTCCCTTGGTGTCGGCGAGCTTCTCTATGGCTTTGGCGAGCGCTTCACTCCTTTTGTGAAGAATGGACAGTCCATAGAGATATCCAATCAGGACGGTGGCACAAGTACAGAACAGTCCTACAAGAATATTCCTTTTTACATATCTAACAAGGGCTACGGCGTATTCGTCAATCATCCTGAGGAGGTTTCCTTTGAAGTGGGAACCGAGATGGTAACCAAGGCTGAGTTCTCAGTGGAGGGCAGCTATCTTGATTACTTCTTCATCGACGGGCCATCAATGAAGGATGTTCTCATGAAATATACGGATATCACCGGAAAACCATCCCTGCCTGCACCTTGGACCTTCGGTCTGTGGCTGTCGACCTCATTTACAACCAATTATGATGAGGCTACGGTAATGAGTTTTATTGACGGAATGTTTGATCGAGGAATTCCTCTGCGTGTATTCCATTTTGACTGCTTCTGGATGAAGGAATTCCACTGGTCTGATTTTATATGGGATGAGCGTGTATTCCCTGACCCTGTGGGTATGTTAAAGCGCATTAAGGCAAAGGGACTTAATATCTGCGTATGGATTAACTCATACATCGGCCAGGAATCTGCCCTCTTTGCTGAGGGTGTTGCCAACGGCTACTTTGTAAAGAGAACCAATGGTGACACATGGCAGTGGGATATGTGGCAGCCGGGCATGGCCCTGGTGGACTTCACCAATCCGGAGGCCTGCAGATGGTTCCAGTCCAAGCTTGAAGTTCTGTTAGACATGGGAGTTGACTGCTTCAAGACCGACTTCGGCGAGAGAATTCCGACTGAGGACGTTGTATACCATGATGGTTCAGACCCTAAGAGAATGCACAACTACTATACATATCTCTACAACAAATGTGTATTTGAGCTGTTGGAAAGAAAGCGTGGCAAGGGTGAGGCCGTGCTGTTTGCCCGCTCCGCCACAACCGGAGGTCAGAAGTTCCCGGTTCACTGGGGCGGTGACTGCTGGTCGGATTATGAGTCCATGGAGGAGAGTCTCCGCGGCGGTCTGTCCTTATGTATGTCAGGCTTTGGCTACTGGAGCCATGATATCGGAGGTTTTGAAAGCACCTCAACACCGGATGTATACAAGCGCTGGGCTGCCTTTGGTCTGTTAAGCTCCCACTCCAGACTCCACGGAAGTTCGTCCTATCGTGTACCGTGGGTATATGATGAGGAAGCCGTAGATGTAGTACGTACATTCACATTGCTTAAGGCTTCTCTTATGCCGTATCTGTACCGCAATGCCATCTATGCATCCCAGACAGGTATTCCTATGATGCGCAGCATGGTTCTTGAATTTACAGATGACCGCAACTGTGCATACTTAGACAAACAATATATGATGGGTGACAGCCTTTTAATTGCCCCTATTTTCAATGCTGAAAGCCTCGCTGAGTTCTATCTGCCTGCCGGAACATGGACGAATTACTTTACCGGTGATAGGAAAGCCGGAGGCACATGGTACAGTGAAGAATGTCCGTACCTCCAGATTCCTCTGTACGTCAGGGAGAACTCCATTGTAGCAGTGAATCCGTCCGCCAACCGTCCGGATTATGACTACGCTGACAATGTAACCTTCCGCGTATACGAGCCATCGAACTGCTCCACAACAGTGTATGATATGAAGGGAAATGCCGACACAACAATCAGCGTCAGCAGGTCAGGCAATGAGCTTACAATTACCATCACCGGAACCAAGAAATGCAATGTTGAATTAATCAATATGAATACAGAAGCTTCCCCACTTAAGGATTTAAGTGCCGGAACCTACACTGTAAAACTTATTTAATTATTTTCGACGCAAGCAGGGCGCTACCAGACTTATATGTCCGGTAACGCCCTGTTCTTTTTATCCATGCTTATAAGCTGTAATATGATATACCCACTGTCTTCAGACCCGAATTACAAGCTGTGGAAAAAGATGCTTTCTGAATGATTACCTTATCAAAAGGAACATATTTTAACACTTCCGCCTTTATCCATTCAAGCTGCTTCACCGTAAGTCCCACATAGGTAATGAACACCACATCACTATTAATCTTCCTTCGATTGTGCAGATGCCAGTATATTGCCTGCTTCCATGCATTTTCAAGACTCCCCGCAAGCATACCTCTGATAACCGTTTTATTATGCCTCACCACTGTATAAGGATGTAGTTTAAAGAAGTTGCAAACTAGTGCCGTTATTCTTCCCGTGCGTCCGTTCTGATAAAAGATGTTAATTCCCGGCATTACAACTCTTGTCTTGACGCGGCTCTTCATCTTTTCAACTGAATCAATAATTTCACGTGCTGAACATCCTTCTGCTGCCAGTTTAGCTGCATAAAGCGTAACCAGGCCCATACCGCATGATATCTGACCTGAGTCGATTATATGAACATGGTCAAAGCATCTTGCAGCGGCAACAGCAAGATTATATGTCATTCCATCGCGGGATGCCATAGATATATGAACAACTCTCTCTGCCTGTGTCAGTGTCTCCGCAAAGAATTCCTCATACTCCTCCATTGTTACACTGTCCGCATACGCAACGCTGTTTACTGTGGACAGATACTGCGTCAGACTGTCCGAATCAATCTCTTTCGTATCCGCAAAACGGCCATGAGGAGTTCTGATATAAAGATACATAAGCTTAATATCATACTTTTCCAGCAATTCCGGTGGAATGTCGCACACGCAGTCCGCGGTAATATATATTTTCTTTCGTTTTCTCCTCGTTAGTCTCTGAATCTGTCCGTCATTTTCCATGCCGGTAGTTTCACTTTCACGGTATTCTATAATTTCCGAAGGAAGAAGATTGAGTATTTCCTGCTCTAAAAGTCGGCTTTGAACAGGCTTTTCAACATAGCCGTCAAATCCTTGTTCGCGATATATCTGCCTTGAACCGTACATTGCATTGGCAGTAAGAGCAATAATCGCACTTTCCCTGCATAAGCCGTTTTCCTGAGAACGTATGGCCTTGAGAACCTCATGTCCGTCCATAACCGGCATCATATAGTCAAGCAGAATTACATGGTAATATTTTTTCATGGTCATTTTCAGACATTCTTCGCCGCTGCCCGCTGTATCAACCTGCACCTTAGTATAGGAAAGCAGGCTTGCAGCAACTCTTGAATTCATGCTGTTGTCATCCACCACCAGGATTCTTGCTTCCGGAGCTTCAAAGCTCGGCTTATAGCTGCCCGTATCCTGGGATTGTCTTTTTAGAAGATTAACACTGCCAACCGACTTAGCGTCTGCTATGCCCTGTTTTAATATAACGGTAAATACTGTACCCTTGGTATATATACTGTCCACCGTAATTTCACCTTCCATCAAATCCACAAGCTGCTTGGTAATGGCAAGGCCCAATCCGCTTCCCACAATTCTGGAATTATTATTTTCATCCACTCTGTTAAAAGAATCATATATGTACTCCATATCTTCTTTGCGGATTCCCATTCCGGTATCGGCAACCTTAACCTTCATGCTTATTTCGCCATCCGCGGCATTCTCTCCCTGCACAGACATTGCGATATAACCTTCTTTAGTGTATTTCACCGCATTATCAAGCAGATTAAGCAGTATCTGTTTTATTCTCTTCTCATCGCCAACCAGAACAGATGGAAGATTTTTGTCGATATCGACACGCAGTTCCAGACCTTTTTTGTCTGCCTGTACCTTAATCAAATCCACAAGTTCCCCAAACATATTTTCAACATTATACTGTACGGGAACTATATTCATTTTTTTCATTTCCATCTGCGACAAATCAAGGATATCGTTCACCTGATTGAGCAGCATCTTACTTGCAAGCTGAATGTCCTGAGCATACTCTCTGGTGCTGCCTGTTGAATTCTCTCTTATAATCAATTCGTTCAGACCGATAATGGTGTTAATAGGAGTTCTGATTTCATGACTCATATTGGCAAACAATACATTTTTGGCATTGCTGGTTTTCTCAAGCTCTTCCTTCTGGGCAATTGTAAGTTCATGCTCCTGCTCAAATACCCTCATGTGAAGCTTCAGAATACATCCTGACACAATTCCGATAACAAATACCGAAAAAATCGAATCGAAAAACGCAGTACCCTTTGATTTCATTGGAACAATAAGCTGTGGAAAATTGTATGCAAGAATGTAGGTTATGGAATATGTAATCAGACAAAGCACCAGAAAGAATACAAACTTTTTCCCGGAAAACATGATAAAAATGTACAGTATTCCAAGTGCAAGCCATACAGGAGCGCCACTTTCAATTCCGCCGCTCAGACAGAACATTACAGGGAAAATCATTACGATTATGACAAGCCCCATTAGTATTGCAGCCAAATCAAGCTTATTGTATCTGAATGATATTACAAGGCTTATCGCCATCACCGCAAGCAGCAGAATAAGAATCGGAACCAGAAAATTATCAAGCTCCATTGTAAAGATAATCTCTATAATTCCTATTGCTGAAGCCAACCCCCCAAGAAGAATGATGGTTCTGAACATTCTTTCACGCAGTTCGCATTCCTTTCCCACCATAAGCCGAATCAGCTTTTTGAACATTTAATCATTCGCCCCTTTCTTCAAGCTTACTTTTAAGACCCATTATCATTTCCACTGCCGATACATAATCTGACATTTCAACCTTATGTCTTACCGGTACAAGATGTTTTCTTAAAGGTACATTGCAGTAGCTGTAA
>CAMAKT010000093.1 GCA_945836135.1 uncultured Clostridia bacterium
ATAATTCATATAGGATACATAATGTAACGGTTTTGTAACGGTTGCTTTGATATATTATTTGTAGTAGCACATATGATGATTACTACAGGTACGGATGTGACATTCTTTAGAAGAAGAGAACGATTCAATAAAGGTTACAAAAAGAATTTAAAACTTATGTCTACCGAGGCATAAGAATAAAGGGGATTTTACTATTTTGTGATTAATCGTATGCTTATATTCAGAAAAGAGCAGATGGATCAATTGGCCATACTGACCTCAATGTCAGGAATATATTATAGCATGCATTTGCTCGATCTGCCTAACAATACAATATCAGAGTATTCTGCACATAATCAGGTAAAGGATGTAATGGCAAGAAACGGTGGTAAGGATGCCGCGGCTGTGATACCTGAAATCATGCATGCAACAATGTCGGATGAGTATCTGGAAAGGGGACTGGAATTTACGGATATTTCCACACTTGCCGGACGATTAAAGGGCAAAAAAACAATTTTCATGGATTTGCTGGGAAGGAATGTGGGATGGATTAGAATGTCCTTTATTACAATTAACGTGGATACGAATGGCAACCCGCAGAAGGTTATTTGCACCACACAGATTATTGATGAAGAAAAACGTAAGGAAGAATATCTGATAAGAGAGTCCACGACGGATAAGCTCACACAGTGTTATAACCGTAGGGCGTATGAAAAGGATTTACAAACTAACCCGGAAATTCCGGTCGAGGAGGATTTTGTTTTTGTTTCCATGGATGTAAATGGACTTAAGACGGTGAATGATACCTTAGGACATGCTACCGGGGATGAGTTGCTTGCAGGGGCAGCGGGGTGTATTAGACGTTGCCTGGGCAATTCAGGGAGGGTATACAGAATGGGCGGAGATGAATTTGCAGCCATAATATATGCCAATGCAGACCGGCTGAAGGAAATGAAAGCAGATTTGGAAGATGCGATTAATAACTGGTCCGGAGAACTGGTGGATAAAATGTCTGTTTCATGTGGTTATGTTACTAAAAAAGAATTCCCTAATTTAACTATTGCGGAAATGGCAAAAATAGCAGATAATAGAATGTATGAAGCGAAGGCGCAATACTATGAAAAATGTGGTATTAAACGCAGAACAAATTATTAAATTAAGATTTAATATTAAGGAGGCGAGCTGCATGGACGGTTGTGACAGTAATGGTCGAAGTACATACTGCGGTGTATGGATTAATGCATCGATTACACAGCCGTTTATGTAAGCTTGCCGGTCTGTGTTTAATTGAGATGCTTTTTTTCTGCACCGTATGTAACGGTGTATTTTTTTGCCCATTTTGGGTGTATGGCGACAAAGTTGCCGGAAAGGAGAAAAAGCATGGAGAGAGAAATTAACATTGAATTAAAGTATGTAGAGGAACTGCTTAAGATAATCCGCAGTGATATTTCAAATGAAGAACTGCTGGAGCGCTTGTCTGATTATCATGAGAATGATATTGCCGGAGCATTTGAAAGGCTTGATGCAGAGGAACGAAAAAAGCTGTATCCTGTTCTGGGAACGGAAAGAATATCTGAGATTTTCGCATATATCGAAGATGTGGAGGAGTATTTAGGCGAGCTGGAGCTGGATGCTGCGGCACAGGTAATCTCTCACATGGATTCCGATGATGCGGCGGACGTGTTGGAGGAGGTGGATGATACCACCAAAGAGAAACTGGTCAGCATGATGGACAATGAATCAAGCCGGGATGTCAAGCTTATTATGTAGGCATCGCGCTAATAGTCTCCATGGTTGTATCAGGAATGGTGGGAACCTTGGTTCCAATGTTTTTTAAAAAGATTAAAATTGACCCGGCGGTGGCATCGGGTCCCCTCATCACAACAGTTAATGATTTGGTTGCGGTTGTGACATATTACGGTATGGCGTGGATTCTGCTAATAAATATATGCCACCTCGGATGATAAATGCAACGAATTTTAACATGATACCTCCTTTTTTGCCAAGGAAGATATAGTTGTTAATTCGGATACAATATTTACCGATTCAGAAGGCAATGTGGTTTCTGCGGACAGGATTGTTCTAGTGAAGCAGGAGGTTAAGAACTCGGTTGAACAGATTGTAAATAAGGTAAATGAGATTACTAAGGATGCAAAGGAAAAAGTGGTATTTTATTATGATATAAAATATGTATTGCACTTCTCATGCTGACGGAAATCACCTTGCCTGTATTGTTAGTTAAGAACAGGAAAAAATTCATAATAAAGTAGCAGACAGATTAAAAAAATATGCCGGAACGCCGTTGGGGTCATATCATATTGAACCCAGCGGCGTTTTTGTGTGCCTGAAATCAAGGCTTAGCCGCCGGATTGATAATGTGCATATTTTTGCAAAGATTATTTTGTAAGAAATTTGTAAGATGCAATTTGATATAATGAATATTTATAAAATGTAGCAAACAACCAATGTTAATAAAATGTTAACTGTTTGTAAATTATTTATTAACGAATGATATAAGATACAAAGTGTAACGGTTTTGTAACGGTTGCTTTGATATAATGAGTGCAATCATAGGATAATATAAAAGGCGGAAGAAAAGAGGAAGAGAACATGGTGGGAAAGAACATTTGTAGAAAAATAACAGCGTTTATGCTGGCGCTGATTCTTATTTTGCAGGGGACAGGGCGATGCACAATTGCTGACGGAGCACAGGGCAGGAGCATTGTCTCCTATGATGTGGATACCACACCTGATAGCGGGCAGACACAGACATCCCAGAAATTGCAGAACGGCAGTTTCGAGGAAGGGGTAGAAGAACAGTCATGGAACGGCAAAAATTATAATCAACCTACTCAAGACCTGGTTCCCTACTGGAATACCACGGCGACAGATAAGAAGATTGAATTATTTAAAAATAATTCAAACACGTATATTTCGGGTGTAACATTAACCCCTACAGCGGGAAGCGTTGCCGCAGAATTGAATGCTGAAGAGGAGAGTACATTATATCAGAATGTCACTACAACACCGGCCAGTATATACCAGTGGGGGTTGGATCATGGTGCCCGTAATGGCACGGATACCATGGCGCTGGTGATTGGACCAAGTCAGCCGTACGATCCGTCAAAGCCTTATAAAAATGGAAATCCTGATAAAACCGGGCGTGACCAGCTAATGCAGATGGTGGACTGGTTGATAGAACAGACGAATGATGATTACCTGACATCTGTGAAATACAAGGATGGTGAAGGGACCGGCAAGCAGCTTATATTGTACAGTAAAAAATTCGGAGAAAATGGTACTTTTCAGAACAATGAAGGAAATGATGCCTTTAGTCTTACACCGAGCTCTATTTATACTGAAGAGTGGCATATCTGGATTATAGAAGACGCCAGGGCAACAAGCGGCGAGAACCCGTGGGGAAAATACGGCTCCAATGCAGAAGGCTCTGCTGGCAACACGAGTGAATCCGGTGATACGGAACTGGATACCAGTAAGTATTATCTCTATACAGTACCTTCAGGTCAAACAGCGACTTTGTTTGGATTCGTATCTGTCGGATACACTGACTCACCAGTTTCAGCCGATAAGGCGAAGACCTATGGCAACTTCCTTGATAATATTAATTTTGAGATTTTTCACCCATTGTCAGGAAGCACAACCCTCCATGGAAGCGGCGTAGTTGGTGGAAGCGATGGCACAGTGGGTGGTGAAGGATCTTCCGGTTCAGGCCACGAGGTTACAGTGGATAAGAGCTTGATTACCTATGCAGTGGATGGGGAACCTCTGAAGGTTCAAGCAGTTATTAAAGCCGGAGATGCATCCGCGGGCTGTGAGTTTGTCGGTCTGTATTATACGAAACAGAAAACAGACGGAAGTCTGGAAACCAAATTTTTGCAGAAAGCAGGAAATGAGATTGACGATACCGGAAGCTTAACAGACGAACAGAAAAAGGATAAATGGATAAAATCCACCAATACGGCTGGTGATACCATTTATACCTATTATCTTGATAACATCACCACGGCAACGGACCTGCATTTTATCTTTATCAAGAGTCCTACAGTGACCTATGACCCAAACGGAGGAAAGCCGTATACTGTTGCCAGAGCATATAATACAACAGAAAAAGATAATGTATACAGCTTTAAGCCTGTACAGACAGGAAGTGACGAGGAATCCGGGGTTACATATACATTCATTCCTCCTTATGTATCCCAAGAACCTGAGGGTCAGAATGATGGCTGGAAATTCATGGGGTGGTTGTTGACCGGTGATAAGGTTGACACGGATGTTATTCCGTCGGGTACAACCCAGATTAATGCAGATAAGCTTGGCACATTACTGCTTCAGGCAGTACATACCATCGCCTGTGATTACACTGTGGGAGGCTCAAATAAAGAACAGTATTTTAAAATCTGGAATGGAAACATATCCCCGACAGATACACCTGTGACGTCCGGTGATACGACAACTACGACAGGGGTGAAATGGGAATATGGTGACACACCGGCATATGCCAATGTCCACAAGGGTCTTACCATGGTAGCCCAGTGGCGGTGGCGTCAGGCATTTATACCACAGCTTAAGAATGGCAATACTTATGATAATTCAGCGGTTGGCGGAACAGTCGAGATTACAAGTGTAACAGATATAGCATCAAATACTAATTATAATGGTACATATAATGATAAGGGTGGCAAATCCTATCATGCAGAAACAGACGAAGTAATAACTGTCAAAGCCACACCAAATACAAATTTTGTATTTGAGGGCTGGTATGATGCTAACGGGAATTTACTCACGACGAAAGATACTTATACCTACACCGAAACTAAGGGAAGTGTAAATACCTTCTATGCCAGATTTTCCGGAAGTGTGACTCAGACCTTTATCCGCCAGATACAAGGAGAAAGTGGCTGGACAGATGTAAACGATGACAGTATTGCAACACTTGGATGTTATACCTATACGGATGCTGTAGGAACGACAGCCAGCTCCACTGCAATTCCGGCAGCAGGATACAGACTCGTGGGTTGGGTTGATTCGACAGGAGCTTCCGTAAATACTAATTTATTAAAGAACAACGGCAGCACCATAACCTACATCACAACAGGGGATGCCACATATTATGCCCGTTTTGAGAAAATTCCGGCTGTTCCGATTAACCTCATCAAAATATGGGATGACAATGGAAATTCTTCAGGAAGACCATCGAATATTACAGTTACTTTGTATGCTGATAATGTAAAGGTGGAAACATCAAAGTATACGCTTAACTGGGATAATACGACCAATCCGGACGAATGGACGGCAACCATTACCGGACTTCCGATGTATACAGCGGATGGTACAACATATAAAGAGATTGTATATTCCCTGAAAGAGAATGATATTGAGCATTACATAGAGAATATTACCTCATTAAAACCATCACAGAATAATGGTGAGTGGCAATTCACCATCACCAACACTCTGGAACTTCAGGTCAACCTGAAGAAGTTAGATGAGGATGGAACAACACCTCTTAATGGAACTAAGTTCATGCTGTATAAGGCAGTATATGATGCTGCTACCGGTAACTATACAAGAAAGAATGATGATGCCGGAATTCCTTATACAACGGACTCACAGGGCTGTATTAGTATTCCTATCCAGCAGACCGGAGCCTATGAGCTGGTGGAGACAGAAGCTGCCACAGGCTATGAACTTGGCACTACGCCTTTTGACTGCTTTTTCTCTGTAAAGGATTCCGACCTTAGACAGAAGCTTGATATCACCTCCAAGACAGCGGCACCTAAGGGCAGTCAGACTTCATTGGGAACGCAACCATTCTTCGTCGTTCAGTCGGGGGCGGAACTGCTTACTGCGGATGGACTTACTAATGTAAGAAAGACAGGAACCCTGACAATCAATAAGAAAGACGGAGCCGCCAATGCAGCCTTGGATGGCGTGAAATTCATGCTTTACAAGCAGAACAGCGACGGAAGCTACGGCACCGGATGGGAATTCACAACCGGTAAGAAATATAAGGCATTTGATAGTGTTAAAGAGGACACCCCGGGTGTTACAACCATAGATAATCTTTCATGGGGAAATTACAAGCTGGTGGAGACAATCGCACTGGATGGTTACATACGTAACACTGCTGAATATTTATTTACAGTGAGCAAGGATAATGTAAGCAACCCTATTGAACTTACAGATATATCCGGCAACGCTATTACAGATAATGAGATTACCAACAACAGGAATAAGATACGGCTTATTAAGCAGTCGGACGATGAGACACCTGCTGAACTGACCGGAGGCAGTTACCGGATTATGAAGGTAACAGGTGAAACAAGGCAGGAAGTGAGCTTCTACACGGATGCAGCAGGTGCAGCCGGAACGAAGAACCGTCTGACGGCAGGCGATACTGTATATGGTCTTGCGGCAGGAACCTATGAAATTGAGGAGCTTTCGGCACCTGACGGATATAAGCTTAATTCGACTCCGGTGGTATTCGTCATGGATGAATATGGCAACGCGAAAAAGGCAGACAATACCCCATGGAGCGGCAATCAGATTATTATGCAGGATGCACCTGTACAAATTGCACTTAAAAAGACTGACAGCAGTACCGGATTGGCGGTTACGGGAGCAGTATTCAAGCTGTCGGGGATTTTCGCTGAGAATGGCAACAGAGCTTCGGGTGAAAACACAATAGCTAACCTTACAGTGGATAATTTTACCGGAGAACTTAAGGGAAAGCTTATTATTTCCACGGGAGAAGAGGAGGGCGTAGGCTGCTTTACCTATTGCCTTGAGGAGACCACTGCTCCGGTGGGGTATAATCTTCTGGTGGAGCCGATTAAGTTCAGGCTTTCTGCTGCAGGGGAGATTGTACTGGTACAGGCTCCGGCAATGGTTACAGTTAATAACGAGGCTTCGGTTCCGGAGATTAATGTAAGAAACAGCACGGAAGAATGCTCATTTGTGGTTACAAAGGAATTTGTGCAGGATGGCATCTGGAAGAACAGTATACGTCCTTCACAGATAAGCCTTCAACTTTATGCTCAGATAGAGGGAGCAAGTGATAAGCTGGCAATGGGAAATCCGGTGGTGATTGATATTACAACGGACGTTGACTCTTACACCCACACCTATAATAACCTCCCGGTATACCATTACGATAACAATGATGGAGCAAGTGTTCCTAAGAAAATTAAGTATTCTGTTGAGGAGACAGATATACAGCCTGAAGAAAAGGCGGTTTATTACAGGACTGTATATTCAACAGTTTCAGAAAGCGGAAAGGTATTTTCACAGACCATTACCAACACTGCAGCAGACCTGTACCCTACAGGCATCCTTAAGATTGGAAAGACCAATATAGGCGGTGCAATGAACGCAATGTTCCGAATTAAGGTAACAATAAGCCGGGACGGAAAAGAAACCGTATTTATGGATACCTATGAGGTGTACAAATCAGATGATGATGGTAACGATTCCAATGATGTGCTACTTCGTACTGAAAGTGCGTCGGAGGGCTATGTGGAGCTTAGGGGTGGAGAATATGCGAAGCTTATACTGCCTAAGAATGTGAACTACTACATAGAAGAGGCACTTGAAAGCGTCGAAGGTACAATGCAGTACATTCCGACATACACGGCACGTAGTGGAATGATTACCCCAAATGCCACTGTAAATGCTTCTATTGTTAACAAGGCCAATATATATACTGCCATTGCAAATGATACGGAAAATGAAGGCAGCAGCTATCAGGACGATACCAGACCTAAGAATGCAGGCGGCGTAGTGGGCATCGTGACAGGAGGCAGCAGTGACGAAGAGGCTTACGATAAGGTGGATTATCAGGAAGGCAAGATGAGTGTATACTGGATGCCGGAGGATGACTGGAGCTTTACGGATTCTTTTACGGTTACATACCGCGAATATGATGGAAGTGCAGAAGGTGGTGTGGAGAAAAGCATTACAGTAAGCGGCTTCCTAAGTGAGGATGGCTCACCTAAGGCTGTAACGGAAAGCTGCTATGATGAGCTCCGGAGGCGATATCCTGATATGGAAATCGGTCAGAATGATGACGGAACCATTATCCTAAGGCTTGCCAACACGGTAGACGGAATGCCTTACTTAAGCAAGGTTGATGTCGCTTTCACACCTACGGTGGCAATAATTAATACCACCAAAGAAAATGCCGGAGGGCAGGTAAAGGCAGAGAACGGACATTACAGTGATATAGCTGATGGTAAGGGAGTTCAGGGCGAGAAGCGTTATCCGGAGACGAGAGTATACGCCAAGGCAGACGAAGGCTATTATATAGATTTATCACACATTACTATAGGAAATGTGGATGCAATTTCTCTTGGAAGACAGACGGCTGCCTATGCATCACCATTTATTGCTTTTGCAGCTTGGACTACTCATATCAGTATGCTTACGGGCAGTGAGGAACTTGTGCTTGGTGAAGCTAATTCCTTCAACATCACCCTGCCTTACTATATGGCAGGAAGAATTGACGATTATTCTATTCATGGAAGAGTGGAAGTATTGGATTCACGGGATGGTAAACCTACGGAGATTGCGATTATTCTAGAGGGGCTGTCCATTCCGGTTGATGTAGGAATTCAATTTGATAAAACGACAACATCGGATGAACCGGGCGAAGGTGAATCAAGTGGAGAGCAATCCGGAGAGGAGACTCCAAGTGAATCACAGTCTGGCGAGGAGAACAGTGGAGAATCAAGCGCAGAGACATCAACGGAGCAACCGGCAGAAGGTGAAGGCACTTACGAAGCTCCAAGCACAGGAAGCACAAGCAATAAATCAATTTATGCATTTCTTGTTCTGATTTGCGGATTGGGAACGGTCATCTTCACCAGAAAACGCAGATAAATAATTGTACAATTTCACATAATGCTGTATAATGGAGACAGATACATAGGATGTTTGCACAGAAACGGAGGTTACTTATGAAGTGCAGGAGAGCAGCCATAACAGCGGATGTGGAGAAATATGAGATTGGTAAGGGCTTGGAGGACGGTTTTGAACTGCTGTCCGATGTGGTGACCAAGGGCTGGATTGAGACTGATAATTTGGTGAGAATTCAGAGAGAGGATGGTTCCATAGTGTCTCCGTATATCAAGACGCGGAGAGGGCGTACCTTTATCGGTGTCGGTGATTATGTAATTAAGGACGAGGATGGAACAAGACATGTATGCGGAGAGGACAAGGTCTGGCTGCGCTACGAGAAGCAATAAAGAATCAACAGAATATAGCATAGAGGCTCCTGCGCAATATGCGGGAGCCTCTTACAGTTTGGCGGTTAGTGCGTTCCTCTATAGACCAGTACAAGTTCTCCGTCAACAAGCTTATAATCCGAATAAAGGGTGGATACTACCCCGGCGCCTGCTTCAGCGCATATCTCAGTTCCGAAGGATAATATATATCCACCTTCGTTGTCTTTGTAAATATCTATATCGTATGTAGTGTACAACCATGCACTGTATTGTTCCATGTTATCATAGGCGAGACTGCCATTTTTGTCATACCAGTTATTTACATAGTAATCAAACAGACTTAAATCTATAACATCCCGACTTTCCATACCATCAGAATAAAATACCAGTCTGTAGTCTGAAAGAACCTCGTATTCTAATTCGGGTACTTCATAAGGCAGGCAGATGAGCTCACCGCCGCTTATGTCAAGCACATATGGGCGCATGCTTCCTCTGGCTCCGGTTTCGTAATAGAATATTGTCTCACTTTCCCCATCGTTGTCAAAATCCGGTTCATCTTTGAGTATGTTTGCACCACGAAAATCGGCATCTATACAGGTTGTATAACCTTTCCATGATATCTCGGTGACGAATGAGCCGTCCTTCTTATAACGGTGGAAGGTGATGTTATCGCTTGCGAGGGTATAATCGTCATCGTTTCCTTCAAACTGAGCAGAAACAAAGGATATATTCTCCTTATTCTCCGACTCTTCTACATAGAATACAGCCTTATTTGAAGACTCGGACAGCTCCGGAAAGGTGTATTCCATCTCGCAGAGTACCTTGTCATAATATTTTTTAAATGAAGTTGGATGCATGTTGTTATAGAGTAGGCCACCGGTAGCTGCATTTTTAAGCTGCCAGCTTTCTCCCAAATCGGTGCTTTGATAATATATAGCCTGTTTATC
>CAMAKT010000094.1 GCA_945836135.1 uncultured Clostridia bacterium
CTCCCGCTTCATTATATTTTTTCAAATCAAGTGCCGTAGCTATATGTAAATACGCATCCTCTTTCTCCGGCTTGCCGCAATCCGTAAGCCCCTCCATAAGTGCAAGCAGACTTTCCTGCTGCACCTTAAGCACTGTACCATCTATCAAACCGCTTTTTACATAGGCTGACAAACAATCCTTATATTGTCTCCGGATATCTATATCCTCCGGATTCTGTTCCAGTTCCTTCATGTAACGCCGGATTTTATACTCATATTCACTTTGAATTTCAAGAAGTGTGGTGGTGGCGTAGTGGGTTATTTCCACATCGTCACCACCACTTGCTTTTTTAAGCATCTGCATATATTCTTCAGGCTTTTTGTGAAGTATGTCCAGCATGAGCGAACGTCTAAGATGTGTATCCTCTATAGCCAGTGCATCTTCAAGAGGCATCATATTGCCATTGTTGCTGTCAGTGTCAATATGAAGCCTCCTGTATCTGGCATCCGTTACCTTAAGCTTCTCAATATCAGGCTGCCTGCTGTTTTCCTTATGAAGAAGAGATAGAAGACGCCTTGCAAGCCACAATAATAAGCCGCATCCGGGCAGGAGCAGCACAATAATGACAGGAAATGTTTCTTTTTCCTTATGCTTTATTTTAAACATGTCTCCTATACCCTTTCTAAACTTATACCCTTAGGCTTAAGCCTGTTGTTTACTTTCATAAAGTTGTTCTCATCCGCCTGATTAAGCAGCAGATATGTTATATTATCCTTTCTCAACCCCAGTACATCTGTATTTCGTATGCTGTGGCTTACAACCTCGCTTACCTGCCCTAGGTTCATATTGCCGGTGTTTATGCGAAGGAGCATATAGTCCGACATCCCGTCCTTGCCCAGTCTTTCCTTCATTTCAATGATATTTTCGAAATATTCCGGCTTAAGGAAACGTGTTCCGGCTTTCATCTGCATACCTTCTTCTCTTTCATTGTATTCAATGGCACGCACCAGCGCGTCTTTGACAAGACCGCACATGATATTGAATTTATTATAATAGTCCATTTTCATGTCATCGGAGGCAGCTTCCCATAAAAAGATTGCACCAATCAGGCTTCCGTCACGCATTACAGGTGCAGCGTATGCCGGATAATCAGCCAATGCCTCCGCATTATACCAGCTATGATTTTCCTTAAACGATGTATATATCTGCGGAAGCTGTTGTAAATCAACCGACTTGGCCAGGCTATCGTTTATCTCCCTCGAGCACACATTCAGTCTTGCAAAACGGCTGTCCGCTGCAATACTGTATATGGCAACGGATTTTACCTCCAGAATTTCCTCCATCGCATTAACAGCCTCATAAAATACCTTGTCTGTCACCGTACTGTTCAGTCTGCACACAACACGGTATATTTTCCCGAAGCTGTCCTCATAACTTACAATCTGCCTGCTGTAATCCTCTTTATTTTCTAGGGTTCTGGCATATAATTCACTTAAGAATATATATTTCTTCTCAAGAATTTTCTGCTGCTCGTCGCTGAAGCTTATATATTCTTTATTTTTATCCCTGATATGTCCCACAATGCTTCCGCAGAGGAAATACGATACAAAGGGAAGCCAGTTTTCTATATTGAAGAAAATAATCTGCCAGTCAGTGCCTATCAGACTATGTGAAAAATATCCTATACCTGCCAATACCGATGCGGTAATTCCTGCCCTGGTTCCGTGTATTGTCCCCATAATAACCACAAAGAGCAGGCGGAAATCCACATAATCCATCCTGTAAAAACCTGATGTAAAATATGATAGCAGTTCAGATACTGCAAACAAAAATATCATTTCAAGAACTGCTGCTGTTCCTGCTCTCAGACTTTGAGTATCGGTAAACTGCCTTTTCTTCTTACGTTCAGCTCTTATATCCGAATCTATCACACTAATTATGTCCGGAAGAGCCTCTTTCATATCCACTTGCGCAAACCAGCCGTAGGACAGACGTATTTGTCCGTCATCATACATGCCCGGCACAGCTTCCTTATAATTGTCATATTTTATCTCGCTGACATTAAGTTCTGTCTTAAGAATTTCTCCAAGCTTGGCAAAACATATCTTATTTCCACCGCCTATGTTGGTTGCATGATATCCTCCCGACGGTTCATCTATTATTCTTGACAATAATTCCCCAATATCCTCATCACTTAGAAAATCCGTCTCTGTCTCCCCGTTTCCTGACAACTCAACACTCTTTTCAGCTATACCTTTTCTTATAATCCTTGAAAGAGTACAGTCATACAGCTCCACCGAAAACAGATAGGGCACCCTGAGAATAATTACTTTCATTCCGCTGTCCTCGGAAAATCGGCGGCATATATCCTCACAGGAATGAAGCAGCCTGCTTCTTGTTGTATCCGGACCATCTAAATAATCATTGGATGTAATATAGATAAATGTATTTGCCCCTCCCATTTTGGAGCAGTACATTGCATTCTCCAGATTTTCCATCTCATCATACATACGTTTCTGGCCGTCAAGCACCTTCGAAAACTGCACTACCGTGTCTATATTATATGATTTATAAATTCCTCTGTATTCGTCATCATATTCATGATACGAGTATGTCACCACCTTGGGATTTTTATATTTTCGCCCCTGCGTATCCCCACACAGAATAATGCGTTGGCTCTTATCAAAATGCGCAATCATGGCATTGGTGACAAATTTTATATTGCCTGTCAGCAAAATATCTTCCATCAGGATTACCTCCCTCCCAACATCATCATTACATGTATATGACAAAAAATGGAATCTATTCCGGAATAATTATTTACTTATCATGTAATATGGAATAAAATGATGATGCCAGGGTCCAAAGGTCAAAGTGCCGTTCGTGCTTGCACGATAAGGCATTTGAACTTAGGACTCGCCAAACATGAGTAAGAAGCTGCAGCTTCGGAAATGGAGACATAATGGACAATTTTAAATTCACACAACTACCTTACACCCGTCCTGATTTTGATGCCATAAGCAGCAAAATGGACGAATTCCTTGAGCGTCTCACAAAGGCAGGCTCTTTTGCCGATGCCAAGGCCGTGATGGCAGAGTTTGAGAAATACAGCAATGATTTTTCATCCAATATTACCATCGCTTCAATCAGGCATACCCTTGATACCACCGATGAATTCTATGAGAAGGAAGAGGAATTCCTAAACGATTCCGTTCCTACCCTTATGCCGAAATTTATAGCTTTTAACGACGCTCTTATGAACAGTCCTTTCAGAGCCGATTTCGAAAAGGAATACGGAAAGCAGATGTTCGTGAACATGGATTTGCAGAAAAAGTCCTTCTGCGAGGCCAATATACCTCTTCTTCAGCAGGAAGCCAAGCTCACCAATGAGTACCAGAAGATAATGGCAACCGCCGCCATAGAATTTGACGGAAAGACTCTTAATCTCTATGGTCTTCAGAAATATTTTGAACATGAGGACAGAAACATAAGAAAGGCTGCTGTGAAGGCATATTCGGACTTTTACCATTCAAATGAAAAGCGCTTAGAGGAAATCTGGGATGAACTTATTAAGCTTCGTAATGAGATGGGCCGCAACCTCGGCTTTGACAACTACATTCCTCTCGGCTATATGAACCAGGGTCGTACGGATTATGGCAAAGAGCAGGTTGCCTCCTTCCGCGAGCAGGTCCGCACCGAGCTTGTTCCTCTGTGTGAGAAGCTCTATGAAGCTCAGGCAAAGCGCCTCGGCGTGGAGCAGCTTATGTTCTATGATGAGAATCGTATATTCCCGGACGGCAATGCAGTTCCTGCCGGGGATGATGACTTTATGGTGGCACAGGCACAGAAGATGTACCATGAGATTAGTCCTGAAACCGGAGAATTTATCGACTTCATGATTGACCATGAGCTTATGGACTTAAAGAACAAGCCGGGCAAGGCATCAACGGGCTACATGACAACCCTCCCATCCTACAAGGCACCTTTCGTATTCTCCTGCTTCAACCAGACAATCGGCGATATGCAGGTGCTTTCCCACGAGCTTGGTCATGCCTTTGCGGGCTATATGGCTATGCGCACACAGCCTATTTCCGACTACTATTCGGAGTCAACGGATATTGCCGAAATTCACTCCATGGCAATGGAGCAGTTCGCCTACCCTTATGCCGAGATGTTCTTCGGCAAGGATGCTGACAAGTTCCGCTTTGCTCACCTGCAGGATGCCATTACCTTCGTGCCTTTCGGTGTCGCCGTTGACGAATTCCAGCATATTTGCTACGCCAACCCTTCCCTTACTCCGAAGGAGCGTACTCTTGAGTGGAAGAAGCTTGAGGAAAAATATATGCCTTGGAGAAAATATGATGAGGACGACTTCTTCGACAGAGGCGGCTACTGGTATCACAAGCTCCACATCTACCTTTATCCGTTCTACTATATCAATTACACCCTCACAACAATGGGTGCCATGGAGTTCAAGACCAAGGATGCGAAGAATCATGAAAGTGCATGGGCAGATTACCTTAACCTGTGTAAATGCGGCGGCAGCATGAGCTACCTTGAGACCCTTAAGTATGCCAACCTCTCCGTTCCTTTCGAAGCCGGAACAGTTGCCAAGGCTACGGCTTACGCTAAGGAAATACTGCTTGAAAGCATAACGCGTTTCTAAGAGCGGTGCGCAGATGAGCTGAATTGACTGCTTGAGCTTGCTCTTAAGCAGTCATATTCAAGCGAAGCTGCATAGCGCGACAGCGCGATATGAGCATGAAGCGCAACGGAATGCGAATAGCACCGCTGGTAAACTAGAATTTTTCGGAGGAAACCCCAAATGGGATTATTTGATAGATTTAAGAAGACCACAAAAGAAAGTTTATTAATATATCTGCAAAAAAGAATTACAGATAAGTCGAGTTTAGAAGATATTGTAAATGTATTTGAGGAGATGTGTAGAACACCTATTGAAGAGGACATGATTCTATTCGAAACAGGAACTTATTCTTTTACAGGAGAACCAATGTTTAACTTCTCTTTAGTTAGGCAATTTCCTAATTGTGAAGAAGAGTATTATCAAATTCATGTTGATGTGCTATATGTTCCAGAAGAGGGAAATAAGGATTTTGAACAGAGTATATGGAATGAGGATATTGAAGAAAACATATTTATCTATATAAAAAAGTCGCAGGAGTTTGATTATTGTAAGGGTAAAGAATTCAGTAAAGTAGATATATATATATGGATGAAACCTAAACTACAAATTTCAGTCTTTCGAAATGACAATGTATAGGAAACATATATCTGTCCATTTTGTATTACTGTAGCCCTTGCACCATTGAGCCTTTTATGATACAATAATATTTGACAGTAACATAACTGTCGGCAATCGTGTACATGCTATGGTAGCATAGCTGTGGGGTGGTTGACCTTCATTCTACATAGAATGGAGGTGATGCTCATGAGAATGAAATTCGATTTTAAGACTTATGAACCAGAATTAAAGCCATTGACTATATAAAGAAATTTATGTATAATTTTGTTATATAAGGAGGTGTTTTTATGCCAACCATTAAGTCAAGTGCGGACCTTCGAAATAATTACAATGATATTTCCAAATTCTGCCACACTTACCCGGAACCAGTATTTATTACAAAGAACGGCAAAGGTGACCTTGCTGTTATGAGCATTGAAGCCTATGAAGAACTTACCAGCCGTTTTGAATTATATGGTCTGATAAAAGAAGGTTTAGATGATATCGCTGACGGCAGAACAAAGCCTTTTTCGAATGCCATGTCCGACATCAGAAAGCGCCATAACCGATGAGTTACAATATTCATATCACATCCGCAGCAGAACGGGACATAGCCAATGCAGCAGACCACATTGAATTTGTCTTAAAGAACCCGAAAGCCGCTGATGACCTTTTAGACGAAGCAGAAAAACAGATTAATCTTCTTTCTGAGTTTCCTGAAAAGTTCCGTCCGGTTGATGATCCTGTTCTTGCATCATGGGGTATCCGCTTTGTTATTATAGATAACTACCTTGCCTTCTACACCATTGATACAGAGCAGAAGCTTGTGCTAATTGTCCGCTTTCTCTACCAGAAAAGTAACTGGAGTTCTATCCTTCACAAAGGTTTCTCTATTACCTGAGATGATGAACTGTTTTCAGCTATATAATATTTCATAAATTGTGTTATAATATAGTAATACCACATATGACAGGAGGCGGAACTATGTGTACAGCAGCAACATATAAGACAAAAGATTTCTATTTCGGAAGAACACTGGATTACGAGTTTTCCTACGGTGATGAGGTTACAATTACCCCTCGCAATTACCCATTTAATTTCCGCAGCATGGGAAGCTGCCAGACCCATTATGCCATAATCGGAATGGCGTATATCGCACAGGATTATCCACTTTATTATGACGCAATCAATGAAAAAGGTCTTGGAATGGCAGGTCTTAACTTTGTCGGTAATGCCGATTACAAGGAAGCTGCGCCGGAAAAGGACAATGTGGCACAGTTTGAGTTTATTCCATGGATTCTCGGTCAGTGTGCTTCTGTGAAGGAGGCCCGAACCCTGCTTGAGAAAATTAACCTTATTAATACACCTTTCAGCGATAAGCTTCCTCTGGCACAGCTTCACTGGATAATTGCGGACAAAAACGAAGCCATTACGGTTGAATCCGTCAAGGAAGGCATACGCATATACGATAATCCGGTGGGGGTACTTACCAACAATCCTCCATTTAATGAGCAAATGTTCAACCTGAACAACTATATGCATCTTTCATCAAAATCGCCATGCAACACTTTTTCGGACAAGCTGCCCCTCCACACCTACAGCCGCGGAATGGGTGCCCTCGGACTTCCGGGTGACTTATCCTCCCAGTCCCGCTTCGTCCGTGTCGCCTTCACCAAAATGAACTCCGTATCAGGAGACACCGAGGAGCAGAGCGTCAGCCAGTTCTTCCACATTCTCGGAAGCGTCGACCAGCAGAGAGGCTGCTGTGATGTGGGAGAGGGCAAATTCGAGATTACCCTGTACACCTCCTGCTGTAATGCTGACAAGGGCATATACTACTACACAACCTATGACAACCACCAGATTACGGCTGTGGACATGAATAAGGAGAACTTAGATGGCAGCTCATTAATCAGATATCCTCTAATCACCAGCGAGCAGATTAGAATGCAGAATTAATTTAATGCAATAATACGGGCGGCAAGGGTCTGCTTTCTTAAAGCTAAGACCCCTGCCGCCCATGTTGATTATTTCAGCAATGCTTGAGACAGAAAGGATTGCAAATTTGCTGAATCATTACAAAAGTATTGAAAAAGTAATGAAACAGCAGTATAATACTGCAAAATGGAGGTGTATATTATGGCAAGTACAATTCAAATACGAGTAGATGATGAATTAAAGATAAAATCAGATAAGCTTTTTAGAGAGCTTGGGACAGATACTACCACAGCTATCAGAATTTTTTTAACACAGGCAGTTGCAAATAATGGCTTTCCTTTTGAGATAAAAAAGACAATGCCTAATCCTTATATAGCCATGTCGGAAGATGAGTTATTACAGAAATTGAAACTGTCAAGAAATCATGCAAAGCAAGGGAAGCTTAGAGATGCAGATGATGTAATATCTGATATGAGGGAGAAATATGGAATATAAAGTTGTTATTACATCAGATGCTGAAGAAGATTTAGATGAATTTATCAGATATCTCTTGTTTGACAAGAAAAGCCAGCAAGCAGCATCAAATTTACTTAATGATTTTGACGTGACGAAACAGAATTTATCAAGAGTAGCTGGCAGTTTGAAATTATGCGACAATCCGAGATTAAAAGAGCTTGGATATAGAAGAATTAATTTTTTGTCTCATAGGTATTTTATGTTATACCGGTTAGAAGATAACATTGCAATTGTTGATAATATTTTTCATGAATTACAGGATTATGAAAATAAGATGATGTAGCCGGGTTATTTTAAGCTATAGTTCCTTAATCAGATACCCTCTAATCACCGGGAGAGCAGATTAGGATGCAGAATTAATATACTGCAATAATACGGGCGGTAAAGTTCTGCTTTCTTAAAGCTAAGACACCTGCCGCCCGCATTGATTTTCAACTTAACTTATTTGACGTTATCTACAGCTTTAACAGCTTATTAAAATACAACTCAAATCGGACATCCTTTTTCATCATCTCATCTGTAATATTCCAGCTCGCAATTCTCTCCGAAAGCTCCTCCCTTAGAAATGCCTGATATTCCTCATTATCCGAATAATAATTTATTTCACAGAATCCATTATCTGTTGCCTCAATGATACTCTTATACATATCATATATTTTTTCTTCGTGTTCAACCTTCACGGATGTGGGGCATACCATTTCCGCATCCCAGCCTGTCTGCCCTGACAGGAAGCCCTCCTCCGACACCATGTACAAAAAGCAGTCTTTTCCGGCATAGACCTTCTCCAATGCCTTGGGATAACATTCGTATATTATGGTCTTTCCGTCCTTCACATCTATCAGGATATCAAAATCATCCTTCGGCGTGCCGAACAATAATGCAGTTATTCTTGAATTAATAGCATAGACATATGGTTTGCCATGGGTGGAAACATGCGGCTCCAAAATATTAAGTCCCACGACATCCGAAGCGTGATAAAGCATGCTTTTATGACCTCCTGTTTAACTGTTAATTTATCTTCCAGACGACTATGCTGCCTCGTGTTCCTTATAATTTACTAAGAAGTAATTTCCGCAAAACTTTACCCTTTATAGCACATCTAATTATCCATATCACGCTTCAAAGAAATTACTAAATGGATCCTGATACCGATTCACCACCCGGAAAATCTCCACATACTCTTCCCCTATTTTATACAACACAACATAATTTCCACAAACTGCATATTTATATTCTGTCCTGAAACTGACCCGCTTAGCAAGGTCAGCTCCCATATATGGAAATTGCTGTATGTCTTCTATTTTTGCATATATATCCTGAATTGTCTTAATTGCCATTTCTTCATTATCTTCTGCAATATACTCTCTAATGCTTTTCAAGTCCTCTGCAACAATAGGATTAATTCGTAATTTCATCATAGGCTATACCCCAACGGATTTCTTCAATTCATCCATGCTCATCCATGCGCTTTCATCCTTGACTGCCTCTTCTGCTTCCTGTAACTTCATCAATAGTTTTTTCTCCGCCTTTTCACGCTCATAATCCTCAATATCCATGACTACAAACTTTCCTCTGCCATTTTTTGTCAAAAAAACAGGTTCTCCAACCTGACAATTTTTCAATACCTCATTATAGTTTCTCAAATCTGATACCGGTAATATATTTGGCATAAAATCAACTTCCTTTCATTGATATAGATTTTTAATTTGATAATTAAATTATACTCACTTATGCTGTAAAATTCAACGTAATATTTTACAGCTAAATCATCGTGTTTCCTCATGGTTGATTTTATATCGTAAAGTGTCGTATAAATCCATTGTGTATATGCGACTGTGCGCATATAATCTATTTCAGAGTACAAATTATCGTTTACTACAAGCGGTGCGCATCCAGTCCGAAATACAGCCGTGGGAGCTTGCTCACCAAAGGCTGTGTTTCGGACTGGATGCATAGCGCGACAGCGCGGTATGAGCATGAAGAGAAGCGGAATGCGAATAGCACCGCGAAATATCAGCCGGACGCGGAAGAGCAAAATGCCCATTTATACCCCGAATGTACGACAAAGCTTACTTTTAATAGCTGGAACGGGGTATAGAAGCGGAAAATGTGCCATCTATACCCCGCATAGACGACAAAACTCACTTTCTAATAGCCGGAACGGGGTATAGAAGCGGAAAATGTGCCATCTATACCCCGCATAGACGACAAAACTCACTTTCTAATAGCCGAAGCGGGGTATAGAAGCGGAAAATGTGCCATCTATACCCCGCATAGACGACAAAACTCACTTTCTAATAGCCGAAGCGGGGTATAGAAGCGGAAAATGTGCCATCTATACCCCGCATAGACGACAAAACTC
>CAMAKT010000095.1 GCA_945836135.1 uncultured Clostridia bacterium
GAGTCAACCTTCTTATGTTCTCCCCATGTGAGCACAATCTCCTCAGCAACAGCATTCTGATAGTCATCATCCGTTATATATCCGTAATCGTGCAAAAGCCCTAATATGTAGTCTCTTCTCTCAATCGTACGTTCCATATTTCCAGCAGGATTATATTTAGACGGATTATTCGGGATAGCTACCAGAAAAATAAGCTCCGACAGTGTCAGTTCATCCACCGATGTATCGAAGTACCCCTGTGCTGCCGCTTCGATTCCATAATAACCATTGGCAAAATATATATTATTGATATAGAACTCCAGAAGCTGCTCCTTGCTGTAACGCTTTTCCAGCTCAGCAGCCAGAAACATCTCTGTTATTTTACGCTCCCATGTAACATCCTGGGAGAGATATATATTTCTTGCCACCTGCTGGGTAATGGTGCTCGCCCCCTGGGCCTTGCTGTGGGTCTTAAGATTTACCAGAACTGCCCTGAACACAGCTGCAATATCAACGCCATTGTGATTGTAGAATTTTCTGTCCTCCACAAGTACAAAGGCCTTCTTAACAATATCGGGTATCTCATCAGCTTCAAGATAATATAATTCTACCGCACCGCTAATGGTAGTAATCTCGTTGCCGTTTACATCATATATGATACTTGTCTCGGTACTTCGAAAATCTGATACGCTGCTCGCCCGGGCGATAGCCAGCGCATTGCTCCTGTACTGCGCAATGGCAGACAAATAAGGGCTGACAGCTAAAAGCCCCAGCCCCATAATTACAAACAATATAGCAGATACTATCAGGAAAATCTTAAGCCCCTTCTTCATATGCACCTCAGACCCCAAATCCGTACCCTCAAAACGGCTTCTTTATCATAAATCGCAATTGCCCACTGTTCTTGGGAACGGAACAACATCGCGGATATTGCCCATACCTGTAAGATACATAACACAGCGCTCAAAGCCAAGACCAAAACCTGCATGTCTTGCAGAGCCATACTTACGCAAATCAAGGTAGAACTGATAGTCCTCCTTCTTAAGTCCCAACTCGTCCATTCTTGTCACAAGCTTATCGTAGTCATCCTCTCTCTGGCTTCCTCCGATAATCTCACCGATTCCCGGCACAAGGCAGTCCATGGCAGCAACCGTCTTACCGTCATCATTGAGCTTCATGTAAAATGCCTTAATCTCTTTCGGATAATCTGTAACAAAAAGAGGACGCTTGTAAATCTCTTCAGTCAGGAAGCGCTCATGCTCTGTCTGCAAATCGCAGCCCCATGAAACCTTGTATTCGAATCTGTCATTGTGCTTCTCGAGAATCTCAATGGCCTCCGTATATGTCACATGGCCGAACTGGGAATTAAGCACATGGTTAAGCCTTTCAAGAAGTCCCTTATCCACGAAGCTGTTAAAGAAATTCATCTCCTCCGGCGCATTCTCAAGCACATAACGGATAACATACTTAATCATGCTCTCGGCAAGCATCATATCATCCTTCAAATCCGCAAAAGCCATCTCCGGCTCAATCATCCAGAACTCCGCCGCATGTCTTGTGGTGTTGGAATTCTCGGCGCGGAAGGTCGGCCCGAAGGTATAGATATTCTTAAATGCCATAGCATATGTCTCGCCGTTAAGCTGACCGCTTACGGTAAGATTGGTAGGCTTTCCGAAGAAATCCTTGCTGTAATCAATCTTGCCCTCCTCCGTCTTAGGCACATTGTTAAGGTCCATGGTTGTTACCTGGAACATCTCACCTGCACCCTCGCAGTCGCTTCCTGTAATAAGAGGAGTATGCACATATACAAAGTTCCTCTCCTGGAAAAATTGATGAATAGCGTATGCAATAAGTGAACGCACTCTGAAAACTGCCTGAAAGGTATTGGTTCTCGGTCTTAAATGAGTAATGGTTCTGAGATACTCCATGGAATGTCTCTTCTTCTGAAGCGGATAGTCCGGAGTGCTCTCCCCCTCCACCTCAATGGTATCCGCCTGAATCTCAAAAGGCTGCTTTGCCTCCGGAGTCTCCACAAGCGTACCTGTCACAATAACGGCAGCTCCCACATTAAGCTTGCTTATCTGTGCAAAGTTCTCCATGGTGTCATGATAAACCACCTGCAGCGGCTCAAAAAATGTTCCGTCATTCACCACAACAAAGCCAAAGGTCTTAGAGTCACGCACGCTGCGTACCCAGCCTCCAACCTTCACCGTCGTTCCCAAATATTTCTCCCTGTTCCGAAACAGGTCTCTGATGTTAATTAAGTCCATTTTTATGTTTCCTCTCTTTGTCTCATTTTACTTCATATGCATAGATTACGCTGCCTGCATTCTCAATGGCTGCCGCAAGTTCTGCCTTAGTACAGGATTGTCTGGTTCCATCGGAAGCCATGAAGTTGACATTCGTCTTGTCATATGCATATACAGTAACATATCCCGTGTCCGTTCCGGCACGTAGAATCATTCCCATATCAATATAATACAACGCTTCTTCCAAAGTTGCACCTATTATTTCAAAATTATTTCCAAGAATATAATTTTCCGAAAGTTCCACCGAGGCAGCACTGTTCTTATATCTGTCCCATATGATTTCACCGGTCGGTGCTACAACCACACCTGCCCAGGAATCAGCCGAAACAATTGCTTCTCCTAAGCTTCGGGTCATCAATTTGAGGTCTCCCATTCCGTATACACGATAGCAACCACTTGAAGCAATCACCTCACTCATATACATCTTGGCTCCACTGTCGAAATGAATCGCCTTAGGATAGACTACCTTGGTATTTGCAGCGGAAGATACCGATACGGTAAGGATTATATAAAGCTCCTTCTGCCTTACATCCGTCGCAACCTGCTTGGTCGTTAAAACCTCATCCAAGCTAAGTGTCTTGCTTAAAAGCTGGTCATCATTTGTCTCCTGCAGCCCACCGTCCTCATTTACCTTAAGTCGCCTGATAATAATCTTTTTATCGTCCGTTTCGACATCAATAATCCTTATTCCCGTTTTCTGATATTCCTTCACTACCGACAGCTCATCATCCACTATCTCGAGGCGATACATAGGATATATCATTTCTCCGTTTTCGTCCGTACATATATCATCGATAAAGGCCTTTCCGTATATAAGATTGCCGTCAATCAGTCCAAGTGTCTTAATGTACTGGGCGTTTCCTGCCTCTATTCTGCCCGTTTCTCCTGTATCAAGATATATTATGTTAATCTCGTTGCACTTATTGGCGTTATCACCCTCCTGATAGGCAAACATCCCATAGTCCTCAGAGAACAGACATGCTTCTTCAATAACCCTCTCCGATACCACCATGTACTCCTTGGTTTCATAATGAATGGAATATATGCTGCCTCCCTGGTACATAAAGAACCGGCCATCAGCATTCAGGTATACAAGAGTCTCAACGTCCTTCTTAATAACTTCATATATATCATTGCGGGGAATGTACAAAAGCTCATCAACCGTATTTTCATCAGGATTATACCGGCACACGGATACACCCATCTCACCCTCATGGCTGCCTCTGTTCATATATCCATAGACGACAAATTCCACCTTGCCGGTGCTGTCCACGTTAAGCACCTTAATTCCATGCCGGTTGTATGACTCCCTCACCGAATCATATTCCGAGTCATCATCTACGAAAGTAAACATCTGCACGAACTGGTTCTTGGTAGAATTATAACTCCACAGCTCCCCGCGGCGCACAAAGCAGGTCACCTTGCCCGTGCTGTCACTTGTAAGCTGTTCTTCTTCAAGTCCCGATGTAATACCGAGGTATATTCTTCCCGAATCGTTCAAATCCTCAAGTCCGTCAAAAATCTGGTCAACATATCTGTCATACCCTAACACATAGGTGGTATTGGCATCTGCCCTGCGGATACGGAAGAATTCCTTCACATCATATATATCCATTCCTCTGGCAGCGGGCGTGGTCACCTGATAGTCAAGACGTATATCTGCCACATTTCCCTCAATCTCCACAACCGTAGGCCAGACCTTGCCGTAAATTGAAGGCTCCAACTTGCCCCAGCCCACCTGGGACAGCTTGGAATGTATGTTGACATGTCCCAGATTGGTATTATCCCCGGAGGAATTGGTCTCCAATTTCGGAATAATCTCATTGATGGCTTCATCATCATATGTGACCTCAGAAAAATGCAGTACATAGTCAAGCTTTTCGTCCAGCATAAGCCCGTCGCCAAGAACAATACGTGTATAATAGGATGCCGTCTGATTCTTAGTCTGCACGGTTATCTTTAACATATACCGTGTGTCCTCTTTAAGCAGATTCTTGATGTTGAGCACAGCCTCAACGCATTCTCCCATGTACCCTGTAAGGGGCGTACTGCCATCCGTGTTATCACTCTCTATGCTTTCCTGTGATGTAATGGTCTTAAAATCCGTTACTGTAGTATTTTCTATATACTCAGAACCGTCAAGACTTCTAATCTCATAGCTTATTCCCGTGACCGTCTGCCCGTAGGTTCCAATCCTGATTGTAAGCCTGCGCCCCTCCGGAAGCGGTGTGAGGCATTCATGCAGCATGGATTCGTCCACATTCGTCACATAACCATGAAGCAGGTTGTACTCCTGCCCACCTTCACTTACCATATACACAACCGGCAGCGTCGCGGCAGACATAACCGACTTCCCCGGTTTCTCCTCATCCGCCACCCGTGTCAAAATAATGGTTCCCACCGCAACCAGCACAAATACCAGTATGGAAATAAGCACTTTATATTTAAAATTCTTCAAAATCAACTCTCCCTAATAAATTGACAGATACTGCCCAAGTCTTACCTTCACATTCTCTTCAAGATTACGGAAAAAGAACTGATAATCATAGACATGGTATGCGCCCTCCGGCAGCCCCGGAACGATAGCCGGGTAATCCTCCATGTTGACATCCGTCACCTTCATAACACCACGCTCCGGCTCCAAATAACCTCCGCAAAGTGCAGGCACTTCACTTACAATATTACCGTCATAATCAGTAAAGCATGCTCCAATATTCTCCTCCTTGGAGGCGACTGTTCCATCGGTTCTCCAATTCACCGGATTAATGGAAAGCATCTTAGTTCCCTCCGGTACTATGAAGCTGCCCTTCACGGACTCTGCCTCGCACTCAAAGCTTATGACCACCCCGGTATCCGTCTCTCCCTGTGCTGCCTTAAGCTGCGGGTATTCCTTCGTCATTTCTTCCGTCAGCGGCCATCCAATGGCATATACCGCCACAAGCTGCTTCTGAAGCTTTTGATCATCAAAGTATTCCATCATCAGGCGGTAGCACATATCCGCGCCCTGGGAAAAGCCTGCAAGAATAATCGGTCTGCCCTCATTCCAGTTCTCCATATAATAGGAGAAAGCCGCAGATACATCCGCATAGGCAAGCTCCATGTACACTTCCCTGTCCTCTGCCTTAAGTTCATACACCTTCATTGCCGCCTGTTCATAGTATGGCGCATAAAGTCGGGCCGATTCCTCATAGATTCCCCGCTCCATATTAAGGGCACCAAGAAAAGATGCCTTCGTCTCCTCATCCGAGAGTGACATGTTCCACTCATCCTTAACATCCACTGTAGGACAAATCAGAAAGACATCCGCTTTCTTTCCCTCTCCGATTCCTGCATACGCCCAGTTTACCTGATTGCCATAATCTATGGCAGACTCCCTGCCTTTTTCCTTCTCAGTCTTCCCGCATCCTGTTATACATATCATAAATAACATCAGGATGATAAAAAGCAACTTATTATAAATACTTTTTTTCATATATTATTACCTTCCTTCGTCATAATATATATAATTTGTTCCCCAATAATCGCAATATCTTTTTCTCATTCGTCCTTGCAAAATTGCTTAATCTGTAAGAGCGTATTCTTTCCTTTACAATAACCGGAACAAGAAAGCCGCAGCTTGACAGCTTTGCACACCTGTTAATTATGGTTTTGTTGGTCACTCCCACCATTTTGCTTACGTCAATCGGTGTAAACTCATATAAATGCTTCCTAAGCAGAAATACTAGCAATTCTTTCTCCTTTGCATTGAGGTAAGAAAGACCTGCAAACAAATTTTCATCCCCCGATTCCTTAGTAAGCTCATATACTCTTGCCGAATACAGCTCCACCATCCGTAGGAAATAATCTACCCAAATCTCCGGATGCTGTGGGTTATCCCTTCCGGAATAGTACAGTGCCGGAAGTCCCATCTGCAATGATTTATAATACTCCTCCGCATCATAAGCAAAGTATTCCTCCAAGGAACCGATTCCATTAAAGCCATACCCATTAAGATCCAATATATATCCTGACATCAGTCTGGCGGTTCTGCCGTTACCATCTTCAAAAGGATGAATAGTAACAAGCTGATAATGAACAACAGCTGCAATAATCAATGGATGATCATCCGTAGTATTAACATACTGAACAAGCTCGTCCAAAAGCTGTGGAATATCACTGTATTCCGGTGGAATATAGTCCGCATTTCCGCTCTCAGAATCATACACAGCAAACAGAAAGCCTGGTGGCATTGGCCCTCTTAGTCCTATCTTTTCCTTAGATGCGCCTTTCTCTACAAGTGCCTGTACCTCTAAAATAAGCTCTTTAGAAAACGGTTCCTTCTGCTTCAATTTTTCTTCCAATAGATTAAGTGCCATATAGTAATTTCTGACTTCCTGCTCAGGCTTCAGAAAGTGCTTATGCGAATCACTTTCAATAGCTTTATCTGCCTGACTTTCCGTAAGCGGATTGCCTTCTATTTTATTTGACGCGTAAGAACTCTTCTTTTTTGAATTTTTTCTCAACTTGTTGACCGTGCTTATTGGAAGTTCCACAGTGCTTAAAGAAAATCTGTTTTGATCTATCGCAGATATTCTCTTTAGCATATTGTTTGTCAGTGTAACAGAAATCACCAAACCACCTCCTGTATATACATATATTATACAGCCCCGAGCTTTATTATTCCACTATATTTTCACTATATTTTCACTATTTTTCATTCTTGCCTTATTTTCATACATCATAATGAATATTATAATTCTTTGCCTTTCCCTGCGTCAATACATATGCACCAATGATTAGCATTTGAATGGCGTAAAAAGGCATCCGAATATAACAATTTGTACTGGAAAACATTTTATGTCCATGGTATAATTCCTGCTAACATCTTTTTAATGCGAAACGAGGAAACATATGGAGAACAGTTTAACTTCCGGAAGTGTATTTAAAAATATTGTGCGTTTTTCACTGCCATATTTATTGTCCTATTTTATGCAGACACTATATGGTATGGCAGACCTATATATTGTGGGACAGTTTGATGGTGTGGACAGCATTACCGCTGTCTCCGTGGGCAGTCAGGTGATGCACATGGTGACTGTTATGATTGTGGGGCTTGCCATGGGTGCCACTGTGACCATAGGTCAGGCCATAGGCGCCGGAAAAAAGGATACCGCCTCAGATTTGGTGGGAAATACAATAACCATGTTTATGTGGGGCTCCGTTGCTGCTGCCGCTGCCCTGATTTTGTGTGTAAATGGAATTGTTTCCGTGATGTCGACACCGGCAGAAGCCGTAGCAGGCGCTAAGATATATCTTACCATATGCTTTGCCGGAATTCCTTTTATTACCGCCTACAATATCATAAGCTCCATTTTCAGGGGAATAGGTGACTCCAAAAGCCCTATGTATTTTATCGGAATAGCCTGCGTAAGCAACATACTGTTAGACTATGTTTTCATAGGAGTTATGGGGCTTGGAAGTGCAGGCGCCGCCCTTGGCACAACCATATCCCAGACCATCAGTGTTGCGGTATCAGCGTTTGTCATATTAAAACGAAAGGCCGGACTTGTTTTAAAAAGAACCAACTTCAGAGTTCATAGAGACGCCGCATCCCGAATCCTAAAAATCGGTGTCCCGGTTGCACTGCAGGACGGTTTTATCCAGATTTCCTTTCTGATAATCACAATAATTGCCAACCGCCGCGGATTAAATGACGCTGCAGCAGTTGGCATCGTTGAAAAGATAATCGGTATGTTGTTTTTGGTGCCGTCCTCCATGCTTTCTGCCGTTTCCGCCCTGGCGGCACAGAATATCGGTGCCGGCAAACCTGACCGTGCCGTAAAGACACTTCGATACGCCATTATAATATGTGTCAGCTTCGGCGCCCTTGCAGTCTGCACGATACAGCTTCTGGCAAAGCCTGTTATAGGCCTGTTTGCGGACAGCCCGGAGGTAGTATTGCTTGGAAGCCAGTATATCCGCGGGTATATCTTCGACTGTATTTTTGCGGGAATACATTTCTGCTTCAGCGGATATTTCTGTGCCTGCGCCAGGTCGGGCATATCCTTCCTGCATAATGTACTGTCCATTATTCTGGTGCGAATACCCGGAGCCTACTTAACATCAATCCTTTTCCCGGATACCTTGCTCCCTATGGGAATTGCCGTTGCACTGGGGTCGGTGCTGTCATCTGTTATATGTGTCATTTTCTATTGGAGAATGAGGAGAGAAATATCGTAAAAACGCTTAATTCTTTCATTGGCATTCCTCTAATTATTAAAAATGGCGGGAAATTCTTCCCGCCTACGGTGGTCCAAAGAGCTGTCGCCCAGACCAAAACTGTAATGCATTACAGTCTTTATTTCACCAGATACTTCTTTACATTTTCCTCCGTAAACTCATACTCCGGTGCCTCTTCTCCCGGAAAATCCTCTGACATCATCCAGGCATAGCACAGATACCCCGGCACCTCGATATGCTGTCCATCCATAGTAATCCAGGCTTCCGTCCGGCTTCCCGCGGGATTATGCTGTCCCGTATGCCACCCTGCTACCTGCGTATGTACTGCCTCCGTCCCATACTCAAAATCGATTCTGTCATAATATGTGCTTGATGCAGCACCACTCCCCTCTGTTATACCATTTTCATATATAAATGTCATATCTCTAAAAGGGAATTCTGAAACATATACACCGCCAGCCCAGTAGCGAAAAATCACATTATAATGCCTTTCCGAATCCTTGCACCGCAGTATGCACTCCTTAATTCCGTCCCTGCCATCCAGGTCAACACACACTATCTTCCAACGGCTTAAGTCTGCCTTATCTTCAAACACAATTCTCTGAAAATCAGACATATTCATGTAACCTTGATTTTGCCCATTGGCCCAGTCACCCCAATAATAGAAATCTATTTCTCCAAGCAGTGCCTCCTGCAGCAGTTCATACGCTTCATTCTCCCGCTGCTCACAAAATTCCTGCATCTTTGACCTGTCAAAGCCTGTTGCTGTCTCCGATTCCGCGCTATCCGTTTCTGTGCCTTCTGCCCCGGCGTTCTCCGTCTTTACCAGATATTTCCTGATGTTTTCCTCCGTGAACTCATACTCGGGCGCCTTCTCTCCCGGGAAGTCCTCTGCTTCCATCCACTCTGTGCATACTGAAGCAGGCACCTCTATAAGCTGTCCATCCACAGTAATCCACGCTTCCGTCCGGCTTCCCTCGGGCGTAAATCCCATATTCCACCCTGCTGCCGGCATAGGTACAGCCTTTTCCCCATTTTCAAAAGTCATTCTGTCATAGTATGTGCTTGAAGCCGAACCGCTTCCCTCTGTTATACCATTTTCATATATAAATTTCATAGCTCTGAAAGGCATTTCCGACGCATATACACTTCCCCTCCAATAGTGGAAGATTACATTATAATGCCTTTCCGAATCCTCACACCGCAGTACGCACTCCTTAATTCCGTCCGTGCCATCCAGATCAACACACACAATCTTCCAGCAGCTTAAATCCGCCTTGTCTTCAAACACAATTCTCTGAAAATCAGACATGTTCATGGAACCTTTATTCTCCTCATTGGACCAGTCACCCAAATAGTAGAATTCAACTTCTCCAAGCAATGCCGCCTTCAGAAGCTCATACGCTTCCTTCTCCTGCTGCTCACGACAATCCTGCACTTCCAACATGTCGAAGGTGTATGTCTCCTCCGGCTCTGTGCTCTGAGGCTCTGTGCTCTGAGG
>CAMAKT010000096.1 GCA_945836135.1 uncultured Clostridia bacterium
GGCTGGTATCGATATGATACAAGATTTGGCATTCCAGTATATAATGAAGACGGTGATTTGGAAAGATATAATATTTTTGCGGCTAGATTATTAATAAGGTGCGATGAAGATGGTAAATTATATCTTTACGATATTGTACGCATAAAAAAAGAAACGAGCAAGCCGCATTAGCAAATGCTGTACGGTAGTAAACTTCGTTTCCTAGAATCAGAATACTAAAAAAAATGATAAATGTCAATATCTTTCCACTGGCAGAACCAACCTGCAAGACAGGCGACTTTGCGAATGGCACGGGCTGAACTGTTATTTTTGGTTGAATTAATTACCAATATGCCATTGTTAACTAAAGAGATATAAGATACAATATTATGACTAAGTACATAAGCATGGGCGGTGTCTGATGACGGTAAAAAGCAATGGTAATTATCTTGGTACACTTATAAAAAATGAACGCAGGAAAAAGAGACTTAGAATGTCACAAATATATTCCGGTATATGCAGTGAGGCTGCCTATGCCAGATTTGAGAAGGGTGACTTCGACATGAACATTCATGTCAGGGGAATGCTGATGCAACGGCTGGGAATTAACGAGACGCGAAGCGGCATGTATGTCAATGCCAGAGAGTATGAAGAGCTTGACCTACGTGAACACATTCTGGAGAGTATAGGAAGCGGGCAACCGGAAGCTGCCCGTGTACAGCTTGACAGATATAAGAGCCTATACAATATGAAAAATAAGCTTAACCGGCAGTTTGTTGATTATGCAGAAGCCAGACTGGCATATATTGAAGGTGATAAGGCGAGGTCACTTAAGCTCTATGAACGTGCACTGGAGTATACTATTCCGGATTATGAGCATGACCCCCGAGGCTGTTTTGAGTGCATATCGGTATATGAGGCATATATTGCGTGTGAAATAGCAGGTATATCGGCACAATTGGGGAAAAGTGAGCGGGCTGAGAGGATATACACAAGACTTATCTCATGCTGCAGGAAAAGAAGCATGGATAAATGGATAAAATGCCGTATATATCCCAAGGCGGTATGCGGACTGCTCAGAATAAAAAAACTTGAAACCATCCACAGAAAGGAATTGGAGCATTTATTTTATATCTGTGACGAGGCGGTGGAAAGCCTGCGTGCGTCGGATAAGCTCTATTTTCTGGTGGAGCTGCTGGAGTTAAGGTCAAGGCTGTGCAGGATGCTTGGTATCGACGAGCAGAAAGAGTACACTGACTTAAAGAACTGTCTTATCGATTTATACAGTGAATATGGTATACAGGCTCATCAGTATCAGTGGTATCCTTATTATATCAACGGAATCTATTATCCCGTGGAAAAATTCATAAATGAGCGGCGCATAATGAATGGAATGACAGTGGAGGAGCTGGCAGGGACGGAGCTTGATGTGGGAACCGTAAGCAGGATAATCAACGGTAAACACATGCCGCGGCAGAAGACGTTGGACATATTATTCCGCAACTTAGGAGTGGAAGGTGCACAGTATTCGGAGACCATAATATCGGAGGATGCAGCGGTTCATGAGCTGTGGGAAGAATATGTGGACGCTATGTTTGTGGGTAACTATGCAGAAGGTGAAGAGCTGTATCTGAGTATAAAAGACAGGTTGGATATGTCTAACCAAATTAATCGTACAGTCATGGATTATGTAGGTATCAGGTTAAATATAGTTAATGGCAAACTGAACTGGGAGGAGGCTAAGAAGGAATACGAAAGGCTTATGCTTATACCGGTTTCTGAGATAAAAAAATATAAGTATTACCTGATTATAGAACAGAATATTATGGATGGATATATTGACTGTATGAACCATCTGAAGCAATATGAATGTGTAGATATTCTAAAAGCAAGATATGAGAGTTATTCAAAAGATATTGTTGAACAAAAGAGACTTATAATGTGCTTTGAAGCTGTTATTGGACGTTATTCAAGTTATTTTGGCAACTGTGGGGAATATGATGCATCAACACAAATTGCCAAAGAGGGCATAAAACTTGAACTTAGCTGTGCACGGACGTATGTTCTGGAAGGACTTCTTTATGATATTGCATGGAATCATGCACAGGAAGAGAAACTTTCAGATGATGATATTAAGCTGTGTAAATATGCTTGCTTGATGTCTTGGTTTAAGAAAAAAGAAAAGAAAATTCAGTTTTATACCAATAGGGCAGAATTGTTTTTTACAAGGATAAAAAATTAAGAGTGATATTCATTGTTTTCAAACTCATAAAAATAAGGGGAGAATAAGCCATATGAGAAAAACATTTAATATTATAAGAACATTTTTATTGTTCTTTTTGATGGCGGGGATTGCAGGGACGGTGGGATGCGCTAAAGACACGGAGCAGGGCGGTGTCGCGGAAGAAAGCAATGTGGTTCATGGTACGTCTGAGGAATACACCTATGTTCCTACGTTCCATGAAATCAAGGTGTCGCTCGGAGAAAAAAGCCGGGAGCTGGCTGCATTTGTGAAGGACGGAAAATTGTACAGCGTCATAGCAGAACAGCAGAGTGTCAGGGAGTTCCGGGTGAATGTAATTATCACTGACATCGCCACAGGGGAGCAGAGCGAGGTGGAGGCTGAACCGGTGTACAAATATTATGACACTGTGAACGGGTTCGCGGGGTATGACGATTATGCCACCAATATCATATATTTTTATGATGAAAATTTCATGCAAACAGGACAGATGAATATAGGCAGCACTGTGAAAGAACTGGAGAGCAGGGGAATGACATTTTCCCTGAATGATATTGTCGTGGATAATGATGGAAATATAGGTATCGCCGGAAAAGATGCAGTTCTGCTGTTTGACAGCGATTACAATCTGATAAAAACCATAGAAAAGACAAATTACATAAAATCGTATGATAAGCTTATGACCACAAAAGAGGGGGGCTGGTATGCAAAGTGTTCCTGTACGAGCAGTTCGGGGGCTGCGTACAGCATCACAGGCATATTCTCACTTGATATGGCGCAGGGCAGAGTCGGCGCGGAAATTGACATATTGAATGGGTATGGAAGATGGTTCTCACAGAAGATTAACCATATTGGCGATGGAGGCTTTTGCTACTGTGGGGACGGCTGTGTGTATGGTTATGAAGAGAACACTGCCAAGGTGGAGGAAGTATTCCGTATGTCGGATTACGGAATATACACAAATAACGCGTCCTCCATGGATGAAGACGGTGCAATCTATATAATCAATTCCATAGAATATAATGACATGTCTGTGGATTACGAGGTGGTTGCGGCGGCAAAACATCCCGCATCGGAAGTGAAGGCGCGGACTGAGATAATACTCGGGTCTTTTTATGAGCCACTCTCATATCAACGCATACCTATCATGGAGTTCAACAAGTACAATACTGATTATTATTGTACTATTAAATGCTATGGATACACGGACGATAACGAGGATGTGGCAAGACAGAATTTCTACAATGACCTGATAAAGGGTACCGGAGCGGATGTGTTCCTTTTTGGCTATGATGATAAGGGCAGAATTGACATAAGCAGCCTGGGAGGGAAGGGCATCCTTGCTGATTTGTACGATTTTATCGATAAGGATGACGAACTGGACAGGGTGGCTTTTCTTTCGGGGGTATTGGAGCAGATGGAATATACGGATGGAAAGCTGTATGTCATATACAATGATTTCTATATTAACTGCTTCGCAGGAAAGGCATCAATCTTTGCCGGGTATGATGAGTGGACTTATGAGACGCTCCTGGAGATCATGAAAAAATACCCGGACGCGCTGTTGGAGGTACAAAGGCCGAGGGCGGATATTATGCAGGAATTTATGATGTACTCGATGGGAAGCTTCTATGATATGGATATGGGCGTGTGCTCATTTGACTCGGACGAATTCAAGGCTTTTCTTGAGGTGGTGTCAATGATACCTGAGAAACCTGACATGGAACTTAGGTATTCCCTTGTGAGCCTGCTCGATACTGACAAGGTGCTGCTGTACTGCCATCCTTCGGTTGTCGATGCATCCAATCTGCAGGAGAGCCGTCTGTATTTTGGCGATAATGATATCACATATATCGGTTTTCCGTCGACAGGCGGAAATGCGGGGATGAATTTCCGCACCGGTGTGGCAATCAATGCCGGTTCCGCGAATGTAGCAGGAGCATGGGAGCTTGTAAAATGCTATATAGAGCAGCCGGATCTGTCCCTGGGGTGTGTGCCTGTTCTGCAGCAGGTATTTGACGATTATGCCGATGAAAGATATTCGAGATATTCGGGGCTGTCGTCGGATTTTTGGAATGATGGATACACGACTTTTAAGGATGTGAGCGTCACCGACGAGGACTGGCAGGCCTTCCATGCCGTGGTTGACGGCGCGAGAGGATGGACAGGATATGACGCGGAAATCTATGAGATAATCGACGAGGAAGCACAAGGGTATTTCGCGGGCGCAAGAAGCGTTGACGAGACAGCCGCGACAATACAGGACAGAGTAAAGCTGTACATTGATGAGAGGCAATAGCTGCGACCGCAGATATGCATACTAAAATATTACATATTTGCCATTGCCAATCTAATTTACGTCATGTAAAATAGTTTGGCAATGAAAACGTACATATTAGAGTAAAGATGAAAGAACGAGGTGATCATCAATGAAAAAAATGAAGGTAATATTCAGGTTCATAAAACAGGCATGGAAAAAATGTATTCCATGCCTTATTTTAGCTGTATTTATAGTGGGGTTGCAGATTGTAATGCCGATTGCAGTTAGACAGTTCCTGTCCAGACTTGAGGAGAGTGCCGAGATTAAGCTGCTACTTATAGCATTGGTGCTGTATGCACTGCTTCTTGGAGTATACAATGTCCTTGATGTAATATGGATGAAGTCACTGGACAGAATGGGCGGAGCAATATTGTCCGGCATGAGAAGCGAGCTTATGCGCGCCATCTATTATGCTCCATACAAAAAAGTGCTGGCTACGGGAACTGAAAAGATTAAGAACATTATCTATATGGATACAATCAACATATTCGGTTGTATAAGTGTTCATACAGTAAATGTAATCACCAACGTGATGCTCATCTGTATTTTTGAGATTATTGCCTTTAATATTGATGTAATGCTGGGGGCGGCACTGCTTGCTGTTGCGGTGGTGGGCTTCATTCTGGCACTGCTCACAAGAGGCAGGATAGCCGGGGCATCAAGAGATGTCAATATGAAGATGAAGCTTGACAACAAGAATGTCAGTGAATATGTGGATTCCATAGAGGCTGCAAGAAATAATAACCTTATATCCTATTTTGTGGACAAAGAAAATAACTGCATACATGATTTTATCAATGCCTCGGTGAAGGCGGACAATACTCTGGTTTCTCTTAAGAATCTGGTGTCGCAGTTCCACCAGTGGGCTTCGCTGCTTTTAATCGCCCTTACCACCATGTATGTCAAGGGCGATGCCGGAAATCTTGTATTTGCCATGCTGGTGCTGGATGTTGTGTTAGATGCCAGCAGAAGTCTTGAAAATTCCCTTTATCAGATTGTGAGGAATGAGCCGTCCTTTGAACATATGGAGGAACTTTTAGCCTTGACCCAGGAAATTAAAGGCGAGGTACTTGATTCGGTGGATAGCATAAGCTTTGAAAATGTAAGCTTTTCCTATGATGACAAAAAAGAGGTTATTTCAGAGCTCAATGCAGAATTCAAGAAGGGTGAGATTATCCATGTCAAAGGAGAAAACGGAAAGGGCAAGTCCACATTTATCAAGCTGCTTAATGGTCTGTTAGAGCCGGATTGCGGAAGCATCCGTTATAATGACGTGAACCTGTCGGATTTAAAACCTGAGAACAGATGTGCAAATGTACTTTACATAGGGCAGGACGAGACACTGCTCAACGAAAGTGTGGAAAAATATCTGGATATAATTGCTGCCGCCATGACCATTGGCAGTACAGACGGAATGACAAATGGTAAGAAAACAGACGAGGCGGATTCCGGACTGTCAGACAAAAAATGCATACAGGATATTATTACAAAGCTTGGGTTATCCGACATTAAGCGTGAAATCGAGGAGCTTGGAATGTCCCTGTCAGGAGGCCAGCGCAGAAAGCTTCTACTTGCTAAGCTGATGCTTCTGTATGAGAATGCCCCGGTGATAATAATTGACGAGATTGAAAATGACCTTGATAAGGATACGAGGAAGCTGTGGCAGCAGTTTGCAAGGAAGCTATATGAGGAGAAAGACAGACACGTCATTTTCTACATATCTCATGAAAATTCGGAGGAATTTAGTACAAGGGTATTTGAAATTTAAGTTTACTGTCACAATAACTTTCTTGTCATCTGCCTGAAAATGTGCTACCATAGGCATAACATTTATAAGTAAGGAGACATGGCAGGATGGCAAATGTGATTACTGACGAGACCATAGAATATGTGGGAATCCTTGCGAAGCTTGAACTCTCCGATGAGGAGAAGGAAGCTGCGAAGAAGGATATGGGAAATATGCTTAATTATATTGATATGCTTAATGAGCTTGATACGGATGGAGTTGAACCGATGTCCAATGTATTTCCGGTTAAGAATGTGTTCCGTGAGGATGTGGTGACCAACGGTGATGACAGCGAGAATATGCTTGCCAATGCACCGGAGGAGAAGGACGGCTTCTACATGGTACCTAAGACTGTGGAGTAGGAAAGGGGACAAGCATGGATATTACAAAGTTGACAGCGGTTGAGCTTGGGAAAAAGATTAAGGATAGAGAGATTTCAGTGCGTGAGGCTGTGGAGGCGGTGTTTGACCGCATCAAGGCAGCGGACGGGGAATACAACTGCTATGTGACCCTATGTGAGGAGCAGGCACTTAAGCAGGCTGATGAGATTCAGAAGAAGATTGATGACGGAACACTTACAGGACCTCTTGCAGGTGTGCCGGTGGCAATTAAGGACAATATGTGTACGGAGGGTGTGCTTACCACATGCTCCTCTAAGATCTTGTACAATTTTAAACCCACCTTTTCATCGGAGGCAGTGCTTAACCTTGAAAAGGCAGGGGCTGTTATAATAGGTAAGACCAATATGGACGAGTTCGCCATGGGAAGCACCACGGAGACCTCCTATTTTGGTGCGACTAAGAATCCAAGGAACCCGGAGCATGTTCCGGGAGGCTCGTCGGGAGGCTCGGCAGCCGCAGTCGCAGCGGACGAGTGCTTCTATGCCCTTGGCTCCGATACCGGCGGCTCCATAAGACAGCCAAGCTCCTACTGCGGAGTTGTGGGAATGAAGCCTACCTACGGAACCGTATCCCGATATGGTCTGATTGCCTACGGTTCATCCCTTGACCAGATTGGACCTATTACCAAGGATGTGACGGATTGTGCCACCGTGCTTGAGGCAATCGCCTCATATGATCCGAAGGATTCCACTTCCGTTAAGAGGGAGCAGGACGAATACCGCTTTACAGAGGCTCTTGTGGAGGATGTGAAGGGGCTTAAGATAGGAATACCGAGAACCTATTTCGGTGAGGGAATTGACGAGGATGTGAAGGAGAAGGTGCTTGCCGCGGCGAAGGTGCTTGAGAGCAAGGGTGCCATCATTGAGGAGTTCGACCTTGGACTTGTGGATTATGCGATTCCTGCTTACTATATCATTGCTTCGGCGGAGGCCAGCTCCAACCTTGCACGATTTGACGGAGTTAAGTACGGCTACCGCACGGAGGACTATGAGGGACTTCATAATATGTATAAGAAATCCCGTTCCGAGGGCTTCGGCGCGGAGGTTAAGAGACGTATCATGTTAGGCTCCTTCGTGTTAAGCTCCGGCTACTATGATGCCTATTATATCAAGGCACTTAAGACCAAAGCGCTTATCAAGGAAGAGTTCAACAAGGCCTTTGCAAAATATGATGTGATATTAGGACCTGCGGCACCTACCACGGCACCTAAGCTTGGAGAGTCGCTGTCAGACCCGATTAAGATGTACCTTGGTGATATTTATACTATTTCAGTCAATCTTGCAGGACTGCCGGGTATATGCGTACCTTGCGGCAATGACAGGAACGGGTTGCCTGTAGGTGTGCAGCTTATCGGTGACTGCTTCAGTGAGAAGACTTTGATACGCGCTGCATACACCTACGAGCAGAGTGTAAAGAGAGGGGAGGAGTAGACTATGAAGGAATACGAAACAGTCATTGGACTTGAGGTTCATGTAGAACTCGCCACAAAGACTAAGATTTTCTGCGGATGCTCCACAGCCTTCGGCGGAGCGCCAAATACACATGTTTGTCCGGTGTGCTCAGGTATGCCGGGTTCACTGCCTGTACTTAATAAGCAGGTTGTAGAGTATGCCATGGCAGTGGGTCTTGCCACCAACTGTCAGATTAATCAGAAGAATATATTTGACCGTAAGAACTATTTTTATCCTGACAATCCTCAGAATTATCAGATTTCACAGCTCTACCATCCGATATGCCATGACGGCGGTATAGAGATTGAGACTGCCGACGGAGGGAAGAAGACTGTCAGAATCCATGAGATTCATATGGAGGAGGATGCGGGCAAGCTTATACATGACGAGTGGGAGGACTGTTCTCTGGTGGATTTCAACCGTTCAGGCGTCCCTCTTATTGAGATTGTGTCGGAGCCTGATATGCGTTCTGCCGATGAGGTTATAGCTTACCTTGACAAGTTAAGACTTATAATCCAGTACCTAGGGGCTTCGGACTGTAAGCTTCAGGAGGGCTCCATGCGTGCTGATGTGAACCTCTCGGTTCGCGAGGTGGGGGCGTCAGAGTTCGGAACAAGAACGGAGACAAAGAACCTTAACTCCTTCAAGGCAATAGCAAGGGCAATCGAGGCTGAGAAAAAGAGACAGATAGAGATTATCGAGGAAGGCGGCAAGGTCGTTCAGGAGACAAGACGCTGGGATGACAATAAGGAGTATTCCTATGCAATGCGTTCCAAGGAGGATGCGCAGGATTACAGATATTTCCCGGAGCCTGACCTGGTGCCTGTTGTGATTGACGATGAGTGGCTTAATGAAGTTAAGTCACGCCAGCCTGAATTCAGGGACGAGAAGAGGGCAAGATATAAGGCGGAATTTGACATTCCTGAGTATGATGCCGACATTATAACCGGTTCCAAGAAAATGGCAGATATATTTGAGGCGGCAACCGCAATCTGCAATAAGCCTAAGAAGGTGTCTAACTGGCTGATGGTGGAGACTATGAGACTTCTCAAAGAGAACTCCATGGAGCCGGAGGACATTCGTTTTTCACCGGAGAATCTTGCAAAGCTCATTGAGCTTGTAGAAGCAGGCTCCATTAATTCCAGCGTTGCCAAGGAAGTCTTTGAGAAGATTTTTGCCGATGATATTGACCCGGACAAGTATGTGGAGGAAAATGGGCTTAAGATTGTCAATGATGATGATGCCCTCAGAAAGACCATCGAGGAGATTATAGCAGCCAATCCACAGTCGGTTGAGGATTATCATAACGGCAAGGAGAAGGCCATCGGTTTCTTAGTGGGACAGACCATGAAAGCCATGAAGGGAAAGGCTAATCCGGCAATGATTAATCAGATATTGAAGGAGCTTTTATAGACAGTTTTTACTATCGTAGCTTCAAGTGTAATAATCTGCGATACAATAGAAAAAAACAGGATTAATAGTACGGAAATAAAATGTTGCAAAACGGTCTGCTTCGGTGGACCGTTTTGTTTGGTTAGTGCACCGCAAGGTACTATCTTAAACAAATCTTAAGAATTTACCAACTTGGAACTTAATAAATAAAACATTATACTGATTACAAGTTAACTTAAAACCATTGAGGAGGTTATCTTGAGCATCATCAGAAATACATTTTTATATTTATTCCGTTATCCGGTCAGAACAATAATTATAGGTCTGATTATTGCAAGTATTTTATTTGGAGAACTGCTTGGAATCGGACTTAA
>CAMAKT010000097.1 GCA_945836135.1 uncultured Clostridia bacterium
TATTCTCTCCCATATTCTTCCTGCCTTTTCGCATAATAATTCCACATAATAATAAGGTACCTTGTAATTATATGCCTATTGGAATATAATGTCAAGGTACCTTATTAATTGTTTTTCCTATAAAGTAAAAGCAGGCGGTGGAGTTCATAAAACGAACCTCACCGCCTGTTCTTATATACTTCTATTCGTAATCAACTACGCTTGCCCACTTAAGAAGGAGCTCTCTCTCCTCAGGCTTACCCTTAACTGACTGTGATGCAGCAACGATAGGAAGCCACTTCTGAACATACTGCTTGCCAATCTTGCTCTTCTCGCAGAAAAGGTCAAGATACTTGTCAGCTAACTTCTGCTGCCCTGCAAGTGCAAATACAAGATATGTTCTAGCTGCGTCTGCTGAAGCATTACCCTGTGTAGCATGTGCCCAGTCAAGGATATATGCCTTACCGTCATTAGTGATAACAACATTACTTGGGTTAAAATCACCGTGGCATACCTTGTCATGCTTATGCATACCTTCAAGACTGGTGTGGAGATCATAACGTGTAGATGGGTCAATGTCTGCCTCTGCAATCTTACGCATCATCTTGTCCTTAAGCTTGTTAAGGAGCGGAGCCTTCTTGGAATGTACCTCCATCTGAAGATTAACGAACGTCTCAAGATACTCGTCCTCCTTCTCCGGATTCTTCTTCATAAGCTCTTCTAAAGTAACACCTTCTATGTACTCGCTGATGATAGCCCACTTGCCATCAATCTTAGTAACCTCAAGGACCTTCGGAATGAGAAGACCTGTCTCCTCAACTCTGGACTGGTTAAGAGCCTCATTGAGAACATCAGACTTCTTATAATCCTCATTGAAAAGCTTAATAACGGTGTCTCCGTCACGATAGACTGTCTTTGTAGGACGTGTTGCAATAACATTGTCAAGTTTCATTGTCTATACCTCCATGAATAAATTTGTAACACCCTTTATTGTTTACACTGATTATAACATACCAGCGTAATTATTTCCACAAATTTATAAAAATTTTAAAATTGTATGAACAAAAGCAGCCTTAGTGCTTTCTCGTCGCTTACGCGGCTAACTTCGCTCATAAAACCGACGCTCACCTCATAGCCTTCAAAATGAGCTCATTCATGCAAGCATGATTCGCTCATTTTTGAGGCTATGGCTGAACTATAAAAGTAGTTTTACTTTCCGTAGTAAGCCTTAAGGTACATTTCCTTGATTTCCTTCATAAGCGGATATCTTGGGTTAGCACCTGTACACTGGTCATCGAATGCCTGCTCAACCATAGCATCCAGTGTCTCAAGGAAGTACTTCTCATCTACGCCGTAATCCTTAATTGTCTTCTTAATTCCGACTCTTTCCTTGAGCTCCTCAATCTTGGCAATAAGACCTTCTAACTTCTCTGTATCGTTCTTGCCCTTAACTCCGAGATAATCAGCAACCTCAGCGTATCTTGCAAGGGTATGAGGATGGTCATACTGTGGGAAGGTACCCATCTTAGAAGGAACCTCGGCAGCATTGAAACGCATAACCTCTGTAATGAGAAGTGCGTTTGCAACACCGTGTGGAAGGTGATGGAAAGCGCCCAGCTTATGTGCCATGGAGTGACATACACCAAGGAATGCATTGGCAAATGCCATACCTGCCATAGTAGCAGCATTGCCCATCTTCTCTCTTGCAACAGGGTCGTTAGGACCGTTGTCATAAGCCTTTGGAAGGTATTCAAAAATCATCTTCAGTGAACGAAGTGCAAGACCATCCGTAAAGTCTGTAGCCATCATGGAAGCATATGCCTCAAGTGCATGTGTTACAGCGTCGATACCTGATGCAGATGTAAGACCCTTTGGAGCATCCATCATCATATCTGCATCAACAATTGCCATCTTAGGAAGCAGCTCGTAATCTGCAAGAGGATACTTAACGCCTGTTCTCTGGTCTGTGATAACTGCAAAAGGTGTAACCTCGGAGCCTGTACCTGCTGATGTAGGAACTGCTATGAAGTAAGCCTTCTCACCCATCTTAGGGAATGTATATATTCTCTTTCTGATATCGCAGAAACGCATTGCCATATCAAGGAAGTTAACCTCCGGATGCTCATACATAACCCACATAATCTTACCGGCATCCATTGCTGAACCACCACCTACTGCAATAATACAGTCAGGTTCAAAAGCTCTCATAGCCTCAGCACCCTCTGTTGCCGATGCAAGTGATGGGTCCGGTGCTACATTATAGAATGTGGTATGCTTAATTCCCATCTCATCTAACTTATCAGTAATAGCCTTGGTATATCCGTTGGTGTAAAGGAACTTATCAGTAACGATAAATACCTTCTTCTTGCCCATTACATCCTTAAGCTCCTTAAGTGCAACAGGAAGACAACCCTTCTTGATATATACCTTCTCAGGTGCTCTAAACCACAGCATGTTCTCTCTCCTCTCAGCAACAGTCTTAATGTTAATCAGATGCTTAACACCAACATTCTCGGATACGGAGTTGCCGCCCCATGAACCACAGCCAAGTGTGAGGGATGGTGTAAGATTGAAATTGTAAAGGTCACCGATACCACCCTGTGAAGAAGGTGTATTAACCAGTATACGGCAGGTCTTCATTCTAGCAGAGAATTCATTAATCTTAGCCTGCTCAGTTCCTACATTAACGTAGAGAGAGGATGTATGTCCGTAACCACCGTCAGCAATCAACTGCTCTGCCTTAGCTACTGCATCCTGGAAATCCTTTGCCTTATACATTGCAAGTACAGGTGACAGCTTCTCATGTGCAAATTCCTCTGAAAGCTCAACGCTCTCTACCTCACCGATAAGAATCTTCGTTGTCTCAGGTACTGTAACACCTGCAAGCTCAGCAATCTTGTATGCCGGCTGTCCAACTATCTTAGCATTGAGGGCACCATTGATGATAATGGTCTTTCTTACCTTCTCTGTCTCAGCGTCATTGAGGAAATAGCAGCCTCTGTCCGCAAATTCCTTCTTAACCTGCTTATATACCTTGTCAAGTACGATTACTGACTGCTCGGAAGCACAAATCATACCGTTATCAAATGTCTTTGAATGAATAATTGAGTTAACTGCAAGTGTGATATCAGCAGTATCGTCAATGATTGCAGGAGTATTTCCTGCGCCTACGCCAAGTGCCGGCTTGCCGCTTGAGTATGCAGCCTTAACCATTCCAGGACCACCTGTTGCAAGAATGATATCAGCCTCTTTCATAAGAATGTTGGTAAGCTCAAGGCTTGGAACATCAATCCAGCCGATAATTCCTTCAGGAGCACCTGCCTTAACTGCTGCCTCAAGTACAACCTTAGCTGCTGCAATTGTGCTTCCCTTAGCTCTTGGATGCGGGCTTATGATGATACCATTTCTGGTCTTAAGGGAAATAAGGGTCTTGAAAATAGCTGTTGATGTAGGGTTGGTTGTAGGAATAACCGCTGCTACAACACCGATTGGCTCAGCAATCTTCTTAGTACCGTATGCCTTATCCTCCTCAAGAACTCCACAGGTCTTGGTATCTCTGTATGCATTGTAAATATATTCTGAAGCAAAATGATTCTTAATAACCTTATCTTCAACGACACCCATGCCTGTCTCTTCCACTGCCATCTTGGCAAGAGGAATTCTGGCCTGGTTAGCTGCCATGGCAGCCTCAAAGAAAATCTTATCAACCTGTTCCTGAGTGTAGGTAGCAAAAATCTTCTGTGCTTCTCTTACGCTGGCGAGCTTCTGCTCAAAGCTCTCAACACTGTCAACTACGTCATAAATTTTCTCCATCACTAGAGCCTCCCTGAATGAATAAGTGTGCGGCAGATGTTAAATGTAACTGTTTCGTCGCTTTGTTAATAATTTAACATTAACTCTGTTAATAAATTAACACACTTCAAAGTATATGTCAACATATATTATAAAAAAAAATGTAAAATAAATATTTTTATAAATAAAATCGTAGCCATCATATTAAAAATGTAGTATATTCTGTACTAGTACTTATTTTAACCGATTAAAATACATAGGAAGGAGTCCCAAAATGTCAGAAAAAGATATTCTATCCAGGAAATCCTTAGATATTGAAGACAATCTCGCCGAGACAGAAGAAACCTTCATAGACAGCTACGGCAGGCATGAGCACAAACCCTTAAGGATACTTCTGAGCCTGTACCGCGGACATTATCTGCAGTTTATTCTTTCCGGTATATTTTTTGCCCTGAAGCATGCATGCGTATGGTATCTTCCAGTTGCCACAGCCGGAGTCATCAATATTGCATCCGGTGCCGATGATGGTGGACTTAAAGGCATTATTTTTTATATAGCTTTAGAAATAGGACTGGTCTTAATTAATATGCCGGCCAATTATCTGTATGTCCACTTCCGAAGCCTTGCAATCCGCAACATGGAGGCAGGACTTCGAGGTGCACTGGTTAGGAAACTGCAGCAGCTTTCAATTACATACCATAAGGAAATGCAGTCCGGCAGGCTCCAGTCAAAGATAATGCGTGATGTGGAAGCTATCGAGACACTTTCCCAGCAGTTATTTACCAATGTTCTCACAATACTGCTCAACCTAATTGTCGCTTTCACCGTCACCGGACTGAGAAGCCGCACCGTGCTTGTGTTCTTTGTAATATGCGGTCCCGTAGCAGCCCTTACAATGGTTGCTTTTAAGAACCAGATTAAACGCACCAACTCCAGCTTCCGTAAGGAGATGGAGACAACCTCCGCCAAGGTTATGGAGATGGTTGAGCTTATTCCCGTCACCCGCGCCCACGCACTTGAAGAAGAAGAGATTGGCAAGATGGAAAACCAGCTCAGTTCTGTTGCCAAGAGTGGTTACCGACTGGATATAGTTCAGGCCAATTTCGGTGCCGTAGGCTGGTGTGTATTCCAGATATTCCAGGTTCTCTGCCTGGGCTTTACCGGATACCTTGCATTTCATGGCAGTACAACTGTCGGAGATATCACGCTGTACCAGACCTACTTTTCCACAATAGTCAACCAGATTTCTAACTTTATCAACCTGTTGCCAATTATTTCAAAGGGGCTTGAATCCGTCAACTCCGTAGGCGAGGTTCTTCTTGCCAATGATATTGAGCACAATAAAGGAAAGCAAAAGATTAAGAATGTCCGCGGTGAATTCGATTTTGAAGACCTATGCTTTGCCTATGACAACAGCAAGCCTGTACTTAATCATCTTAACCTGCACGTTGCACAGGGTGAAACCATAGCCCTCGTCGGTGAATCCGGTGCAGGTAAGTCCACGATTCTTAACATGGTAATCGGCTTTAACAAACCTGACTCGGGACGCATACTGCTTGACGGCTTTGACATGGATACAATCAATCTCCACTCCTACCGCAAGCACATCGCCGTGGTACCCCAGACCTCAATACTGTTCTCCGGCACCATCAGGGACAATATCACCTACGGCATAAGCAATGTCTCCGAAGAAAAGCTTAATAAGATTATCGAGGCAGCCAACCTCAAAGGCTTCATAGACAGCCTTCCCGACGGACTTAACACTGTGGTGGGAGAACATGGCGGCAAGTTAAGCGGCGGACAGCGCCAGCGTATCTCAATTGCCCGAGCACTCATCCGCGACCCTGAAATCATTATTCTTGATGAAGCCACCTCAGCTCTTGACAGCATATCTGAAAAAGAGATTCAGGATGCTCTCAACAATCTGACCAAAAATAGGACAACCTTCATTGTAGCCCACCGTCTCTCCACCATAAAAGGTGCGGATAAAATTGCTGTTATCCGAGAAGGTCGTTGTACCGAATACGGCAGCTATGATGAACTTATGGAGCTTAAAGGCGAGTTCTACGAAATGCGCCGCCTGCAATTATAAAACCATACCGCCGGACATAAAAAATCCCTATGAATACCTGATACTGATATGTACCCGGTATCCATAGGGGCTATATTTTATTTATCTAAAATTTTAATTGCGGACTGATTCTCCAATTCATATATACATACCCATGTCTTGCCTTGATTAAATGTAATCTCCGTGTCATCCCAGTATGTATAAGTCGTTGGGCCATATCCATAAGTGTAATTACAGCCAAGGTTAGTATTGACACCATCAACTTCCTTGCTCCACTTAATCCACTGTGCCGTGCCGTTTGTAACATACAAACCGATACCCTCACCCGTAAGGAGATAAAGCGGAGAACCGTTCCAATACTGTTCTCCCGGCACAAGCTTGAAGATTATGTTGTTCACCGCAAGCTGTTCACCTGTCATCTCATCAATCTGAGGCTTGCCATACTCATATCTGTAGTAGAGTCCATCTTCTTCATTATACACAAAGTATGCATCATTGTATGCATAGCCTGTCTTAAGTGTAATGCACTTTTCTGCATCAGGATAATCAATCGGCTCCGAGGATGTGTTGAATTTCATAGGTGCCACATAATCTTCATCAAGGTATGTTGAAACCTTGTTATTGACCATTGCAGTTACCAAATCCTCAGGAGTAGTAAATACATTATGAGGTGATACCCTGTCGGTGCGTCTCACATAATTGTATCGCCCATTCATTCCGTTAAATGTACGAAGCTCAGGGTCGCTTAGGAACTCAAGTGCAAAATCCGATTGCCCGAAATGATAATATGCTGCATCATACTCAGCAGCAAGAAATGGATAATAGTCACGGCAGCTTCTGATTGAACCAATTGATGTAATGTCATCATAATTCTGAAAAACCGCCATGAGTCTTGTAACTCCGCCCTCGCACTGTCCTTCAAAAATAACATCCGCCTTGCTTATTCCGCTCTGCGGAAGTCCCGCCTCGATATTGTTAATCATAACTGCCAAAGGTCTGCGGTACGCAATGGTATCATTTATCCATTCACCTGTAAGAAAGCTCCTCACTGTCTCCCCCTTAGGTATAAGGCTTGTGTCTGCCTCAAGTGAAGGAAATCCATTATCCACCGGTTCCGTCACCGGCTTCTCTTCCTTAGTCTCTGCCTCCGCTGTACTGCTGCTCCCTTCTGTCTCCTTGCTTACCTGCTCACTGCTTGATGCCTCTGTAGTACTCTCTGTCTGTGTAGCGGCGTCCGTAACATCCGTATTCCCTTTCTTACTGCACCCTGAAATAACCAGTGCTGCAGCCAGCACAACTGCTGCTCTCGTGATAAGGTGTCTCCTAACCATAAAATCCTTCCCGGTTGTGACCATACTCATGTCACAATCACATAATATTTTTAAAATATTTTATCATATATGAAGATAACCTGTCAAACTTAAGTACATTTCTTCCTATAACGTTCACAGTATCTCAGCACTATACATCCCAGCACCGATACGACCGAAATTACATAACCAATATTCCAATACCACATTCCTTTATATTCAATAAGAATATCTCCATTGAAGCCCGCCGGAATTTCCACATTTACATGGGCATCATTTATTGATGAAAGTGCCATTTTTTCGCCGGTTGCCATATTAACTGCTCTGTATCCCGGATACTTAACAAGACTGGTTACCAAAGCTTCATCCATATCCGTATTATTTTCCACATGCACCTCAATTCTATTAAAATCTCTTGATATTTCCTCAACTACCAACTTATCATACAGATAGTATCTGCCACAAAACATAATTGCTTCACTTTTATCCGGAAGATACTCACATCCAATAATATCACAATCATCCAGATTTGATGCTGAATAAATCTGAGAAAATTTACCGTTCAATGTAACATCCTGGAGCCAATATCCTGCCTGAAATACTGCCAAAATAATCAGTGCACCTACCGTAAATTTATATATCTCTGTTTCACACTCTCTTAATTTCTTCAATGCAAGAATACCGGCTACAACTCCGAACAGAGCTGTCATACTTAATAACCTCTGTGGAAACTGTAGTGTGACTACAATCCATCTAAAAGTTTTTGAAAGGTTCTGTAATGTGTTCCATGGAAACAATTTTGTACTCATCCACATAGATATCAATGAAAAAGAAACCATAATGATTCCCACAGTTCTGTATTTTTTTTCTGTAATCTTGCCTCTGATTAGTAACCACAGCATAATTACCGTCGAAAAAATAACAGCTATTCCAACCGTATGCATTGTATCAATGACACCTTGATTTGTATTGGAAATAACGCTGATTATTGGCAGAAATAGTTCTCCCGGCTCAATCCCGTATTGCTGAATGCCATAATAGAAGTATGTAAAATTCTCAATAATATAATCTCCCTTATTCATTGTGTCAAAAAAAGGTATTAAAAATCCCAGATTAATTAACACTGTAAATACAACTATTTTTAGCAATACGATAAATCTCTTACGTACAAATACTCTTTTTAATAAAATAAGGCATAAAATAACCGTAAAGAAGCCTGTAAGCTCACATGTCAGCATATGGCTCTGCATAATACCGGTAAAACCGATAACGGGTGCAATCCAATTACTTGAATACCCCGGAGTATCAATATCATCCATGAATATTTTCCACAGACCATATGCCACAAGCGGCAGGAAAATAACAGCACAAAATACACCTGTTCCTCCTCTGCCATACAAACTAAACAATCTGCTGATAGAAGTCATGTATATAATTCTTCCTATAACTCCTAAAGACCGGCTTGACATCATACCTTTAAAACAAAAATAAGAAATAATAGTAGTGGCTATATTACATATCACGATAAAAATATTATAGCTTTCAACAATTGTAAACCCACATATTCGGAGCAATGCAGGAAAATACAATAACAAATCACCATAAAAAATTGATACCGCATAACCATTACCGCACAGCCAATTAGGCTGAACCTTAACAGGCCATTCTCCCATACGTAGTGCTTCTTTTATTCCCTCTATACGAAGTAAATGAAAGTTGGTATCCCCGGAGTTCAAAACAGATGACATAAGGGACGGAATTGATGAAAATACAATAATACCGAGTAACCCCATAAAAATCGTAATTGATTTATCTTCTATTTTCCCTTGTTTTTTTTGATACCATACCCAGATAATGAAATCTACAAAAACAAAAAATACCATCAAAAGTATTATTGAACGGACATTTCCAAGTGCTGTTCTCTCAACTGTAATTGCACTTACCTTAAGTGAACCATCTCCGTAATAGGCAACATAAATTCCAGCCTCTGAGCAGGACTTACGAACATATATTTCTTCTGTTGCCTCATTATTGCGAGAGTGTAAGCTTACAGTATCAGTAACAAACCCGGTAAAATCTTTTGCCTTTGAATTCTGACCCTCTTCCTCCGGAGTAGTTATTTCTGCCGCAAACAAAGTACATGTATCTTCGCTTGCCGTATATTGAACCTTTACATTATAACATCCTCTTGTAAGACTAATGCCATCTATTCCCACCAGCAAAGAACCTGTGGAATAATTTTCATCAACATATGCTTCCCCCTGCTCGTTAATGATTCCACTGTACAGTTTTAAATCCTCTGCACTATATCGATGGTAATATGATGGTTGGAATAAAACAAATAACATAAATACAAGTAAAGTAACCACCTCAACAGCTAATATTACAATACTCGCCCTTATTTCCTTTTTCATCCTTTGCTGCTCCTTCTTAAAACACCATTAATTCTATTATATATGCATAAGTATATCTTTTCCTGCCTCGCCAGCCACATCCTGCCAAGTTCCCCTTAATTTTTAACATTTTAGCATATATAAATCGAAACTGTCAAACTTAAGTAACCAGGTACGGGTAAGCAGATTCTGTCACCTCTCACCTGTTACTATGGTATATAATCGAGGAAGAATTTTTTTGAAGATACTACCTATTACAATGCATCCTGTCATTACTATCAATGGTATAAATATATATTCTATTAAAAGATATATTGGCGTTGTTGGTAATAATTTAATACATATTTTTTTTATGGAAGTCAATGTCAAT
>CAMAKT010000098.1 GCA_945836135.1 uncultured Clostridia bacterium
TAATTTTATTGCTCCTGTAATAGGGTATACGGGATTAATACAGACCCATATAATTTCCTGTGAAATGGCGGGTATTTTTACAATAATAACATGTCTTGTATTTATTAAAAAAGTATTTAATAAAAAAAGATTCGGTGAGCTGGCGCTGATAGTAATTCTTACAGCGGTTATAAACGCGGGAATGCTTGTGCCTTTTATAGACTACATGGACGAGCCGGTAAAAATTAATCTTGGTACGACTTATAAGGACGGGATACAGCATAACGGAGCATTTTGGGCACAACTTTTTGAAATATTTACATCGGTTTCAGGTTATTGCAACTCCAAGTCGGTAGGTATTCCGGGAGAAATGCCGATTACAACAGGTATTGCAATTATAGCGGGTGGTATATTCTTTGCCTACGAGTGGTATATGGGAAGAATAGACAAGAAGTGGAGAAAGACAGGTATTTTCTGTTTCCTGACAGGTTGTATGGCATTTTTCATGTCCACAGTCTATTTCCCATGGGACAGAATTCAGAAAATGGCTGCAATATTTGCCAAGGTTATTACCAGTTTTCAGTTTCCATGGAGGTTCCTTACAATTGCTTCGGTTTTTCTCACGGTTACGACCATTATTGCCGTAAAGTGTGAGCTGGAAAATGAGAAAATCAAAATTAAGGCATTTTCAATTGTGATTGTATTTCTTGCGATTATGCAGTCATCATGGCTCATAAGCGGTGCCCTTAATAGTGACAAGGAACGGGTACTGTGGGCATACGAGGAACAAAGCCTTGACACTGAGTTCCTGGTGGGCGGCGAATACCTGCCGGGAATAGATTACAATTCAGAACATTATGGTACTCAGTTCTCATATGGAAGTGATAACATCTCCTATCTGGAGCTAAGCAGGAATAAAAATATTATTACATTTTCTTATAATAATTCTACTGATGAGAGCGGATATGTGGCAACCTCAATTGTATATTATAATGGTTATAAAACAGTAAATAAGGATACAGGAAGTCAGCTTGGGACGTATTCGATTGATGGATACCTGTTTGTAGAAATACCACCACAGTCATCGGGAACATATACGATTAGATTTGTACAGCCTTGGTATTGGAAAGTGTCGTATATTATATCGTTCCTGGGCGCGGCGGTTCTGACTATTGCTATAGTGCGCAGCAGTAAATTAAGAATTTTGAAAGGGAAAACATGGGAAACAAACAGCTTATCGGAGTGATAAAGGAAAATATTTCATCGGTAATTGTGGGAAAAGATGATGTGATTACGCTCATTCTCGCATCGGTTTTGGCAGGAGGTCATATACTGCTTGAGGATGTACCCGGTACGGGCAAGACTGTAATGGCAAAGACATTGGCGGGAAGCATTGACGGAGAATTTTCAAGAATACAGTTTACTCCGGATTTGCTGCCGTCGGATGTCACAGGCATCAACTTTTATAATCAGAAGGCAGGAGAATTTACATTGAGAAAAGGCCCGGTATTTGCCAATATTCTTCTTGCTGATGAGATTAACCGCGCTACTCCAAGAACCCAGTCAAGTCTTTTAGAGTGTATGGAGGAGCATCAGGTCACGATTGATGGAGAGACATACAGGCTTAAGGAGCCGTTTACGGTTATAGCAACCCAGAATCCGGTGGAGACTGCGGGAACCTTTCCGTTGCCTGAAGCGCAGCTTGACCGCTTCCTCATGAAGCTGTCAATGGGACTGCCTTCTAAGGAAGAAGAAATAAGGATTATGGAGCGTTTTATGAATGATATTCCGGGGTCAACCTCCGGTAAAATAAACGCTGTGTGCAGCAGCAGGGAACTGATTGATATGCAGGCTGAGGCGGCGAAATGTTATGTGCACAGGTCAATTCTTCAATATATTTCTGATATTGTAGACGCGACACGCAATAACTCCGGTATAAAGCTCGGTATAAGCCCAAGAGGAACCCTTGCACTGCTTCGTGCGGTGAAGGCTTACGCTTACATAGACGGAAGGGAGTATGTTGTTCCTGAAGATGTTAAGAAACTGGCAGTTCCGGTTCTTGCCCATCGACTGGTTCTTACTTCCGCTTTTGCAGGTTCAGAAGGAAAAAAGAAAGTGATAGAGGATATTGTATTGGCTGTAACTGTGCCGACAGAAGAATGGAGCAGATAAATGAGCCTTATTTTGATGGGGATTTCGGTATGTCTGATTCTGTTCATAATCAAGAAGATATATATCAGAAACTGGCATAAAGGTATCAGCGCTGAAATTGATATATCGAGGGAGAACACCTTTCCGGGAGAGGAACTTATGCTGACGGAAACCATCATAAACCGTAAATGGCTGCCCCTTCCGATGATACAGGTGAAATTTGAGATTGACAGAAGCTTTGTGTTCGGCGATGAAGTGGTGAACGTTAATGTGTCCGACCATTGTTATAAAAGTGATATTTTTTCGCTGCTTTTCTATCAGAAGATTACCAGAAAGCTGCCATTCACCTGTACTCACAGGGGATATTTTACCATTGAGGATATCAATGTGGTTTCAACCGATGTGATGATGGATACTACTCTTGCGAAGATTTTTTACGTGGGTAAGAGTATAACGGTCTATCCGGCGGAGGTTTCCTGTGAGGAGGTGGAGATTCCTTACAGGAAGATTATGGGTACGGTGCTTACGAGCCGATATGCTTATGAAGACCCTTTTGAATTTCGCGGAATACGTGAATATCAGACTTATGACAGTTTGAAAGACATCAACTGGATGGCATCCGCCAGAACGGGAGAACTTAAAGTAAACATCCATGGTTATACCGCCTCAAGACAGGTTGCGCTGCTTATTAATTTGGAAAATGACGGAATATGGGAATATGAACAGCTTAAGGAAAAATCAATATCAATGGCGCTAAGCCTTGCCTGCCGTCTGATTGAGCAGGGTGTTGCTGTCAGCCTTTTGTCAAACGGGAGGGATAAGATAAGCGGTCGTGAAGTCATAATACAGAGTGGATGCGATGAGAATCACAAAATCAATATAATGACACAGCTTGCAAGGATTGATTTGAAAAAGCAGCCATCCGACTTTGAGACAGTGATTGAAAAGTACAGGGACGAGCTCGGAAAGGATGCATTGTATTGTATGATATCCACCAGCAGGAGGAAGGAACTGCAGCTATATTATAATGATATAGCGGCAGGCAACGAAGGTTCTGTATGGATATATCCATACAACACAGGCTTTGAAACATGTTTTGATTATATCAATAAGGCGGAAATTATCTGCTGGGAGGTTAATAATGACACAGAGAGCGGAATTTAAAAACAAATTAATTGTATGTGCTCTCAGACTTATGGAACTTGCAATGCAGACCATGGTGTTTGCTCTTGCGCTGATGCTCATTCTTATTGGCTTTTTCAGCAGGGAAAATGAAAGTGCGTTAAAGTGCTTTGCAGTAATGGGAATTCCGGTTGCTGCCTTATTTTTCATAAGGGGATGGTGCAAAAGCCAAGCTGTGACCATAGCAGTACATGCTGGGTGTGTTTTATTTGCTGTTCTGATTGCAGTTGATGCTATGGAACGGGTCTCTTACATGATTGTTATAACAGCTCTTTTGATATATTCGGGTATGCTTATTCTCAATGAAAAGGGCAGGCAGGGAGAGCAGATGCCTGTTGGAATGATTGCTCTTTTTATAAGTGCTTTGTTTGTGGGGGCAATGACAGAATGCAGAACCATTGAGGCGTGTTCATTATATTGCGGTATTGCATTTATTCTAATTCAGGTAGTTTACCATAATCTGAACAATATGAATGACATTATGCTTATGAATCGTGAGATTAGCAATTTCCCTGCCAGAAGTATGGTAGCTGTTAACTTGTTTATTATGTCGATTGTCGGAGTATTATGTGTCGGTGCGATGGTACTGGTAAATAATCAGTATGTATACCGGATGGTAAAAGGTCTGGGAGGCATTTTCATTATACTGCTTCGATATATGTTAAAATTTCTGATGCGCAAAGATGAGGAGCCCGATATTGATGAGGACCTTACCAACAAGGAAAAACCACAACCGGTTAATGAGCTGTTTACCCAGGAATGGCAGGGCGGACTGCTAGAGGACATATTGAACGGAATAGCCATTATTATCGGTATCGTATTGATCGTGACCATTATTATATGCCTTGCAGCCGCTTTTGTAAGACTTATGAGAAGATTTAAGGGAACGGGAAATGCTGAAGGCGACATTAAAGAGTTTATCGTTCCGCAGGGTATTAATACATATCGTATACACCGCAGAAAAAAAGAGGAAGATGGCATACGCGGTTCAGGTAATACCAAGGCGAGAAAATTGTACAAGAGTATTGTAAAAAAAGGTGCCGCGAAGAAAGGCACATCAATTGACGCCAATATGATGCCGGAGGAGATTTCAAGCCGGTTTATAGCCCATGGGGCGGATGAGGCAACCGCGATTTATGAGAAAGCCCGCTACAGCCATACTCAGGTGTCTGAGGAAGAATTAGAATTATTAAAAAATTTACGAAAAAGATAGAAAAGTGTCAAAAATACTATTGATTTTTTTTGCGTTATCACATATACTAATTTTAAAGTATGTTATGTGAAACGGGGAATACCAATGAGCAGAGCCGGAAGTGTAAGGCACGAGTCATCCAAGAAGAAGGAATTTGAGAGACGGTTAGCATATTTAAATTGCAGGAGGAGTTATGCACTTTCTGTTGTTTTGTCGATTATTTTGCCATGTATGTGGCTTCTGAACAATAGCGTGAAGGAGCCGGGAGTGGGTTTCACAGCAATGATTATTGTGGCGGAGACGGTTGAACTCGTGTCAGCAGTTGTACTGTTTTATATTGTGAGAAGCGAGCAATGGATTATTAGTACTGCCTACAGAATGTATTATATATGTACTATGGCTTTGCTTATAACAATTTCCGTAATGGACTACAGAACTGCCGGAAGCAGTATGCTGTATGTTATTACAATGGGAATAGCAATATTTGTTCCCATTCTTACGAAGAAGGAGCTTAAGGCTTACTCAGGTGCGATGCTCATAGCCGTGGTGGCAGGATGCGCAGGTGCAGCAGATAACGGGCTGAGAGCCGTGATAGATATGGCTGTCATTGGAATAACCGGCATTGTGGCAGGAAGATACAGTCAGGAACACTTCAGAAATCAGGAACGCGTCAAGGAGGAACTTAAGGAGAAGACTCTTTGCTCCGAGCAGGATCCGCTTACCGGTCTTACCAACAGACGCGGTCTTTCAAAAAAAGCAGGAATTTTATGGCCGTTCTGCATAAGGACTCATTCCATGGCCGGCATTATTGCGATTGATATTGATTTTTTTAAGAAATACAATGATAAGTTCGGTCACCCGGAGGGAGACGAATGTCTTAAGAAGATAGCTGCAGCAATAAAGGGGTCGGCGCGCAGGCAGACTGATGTTGTGGCACGCACGGGAGGAGAAGAATTTCTTGTTTTTGTACAGGATATGAGCAAGAAGGACATTATAGAACTTGCACTCAAAATCAGAGGTGCCGTGGCGGAACTTAAGCTGGAACATGCTTATGTTGAAGTATCGAAGTATGTTACGGTCAGCATGGGAATTGCATACACTTTTCCTGAAAGAGGAGACAGCTTTGAGGAACTCTATGAGGAAGCTGATCAGGCACTGTATGTTGCTAAGGAGAATGGACGTAATTGTATAGTATGCGATAACTGCATATATGGAAGAATGAAGAACGGTCTGGGAACAGCGGTAAGCAGTTAGGCAGGCGGTGTTAAGTGGGATATTTGGATAATGTTAATATAGTTTCAACCGGGTTAAGACTCATGCTGGCTATGGTGTGCGGCGGAATACTTGGTCTTGAGCGTGGCAAGAAGAAGCGCCCGGCAGGATTCAGAACGCATATGCTTGTGTGCGTGGGTTCTGCTCTTGCGATGATTACGAATCAGTACATGGCTGAACGTTTTACCGGTATAGATGCATCGAGAATGGCATCGCAGGTAATAAGCGGTATCGGCTTTCTGGGTGCCGGAACAATTATGGTTACCGGGCTGCAGAAGATAAGAGGTCTTACTACCGCAGCAGGATTGTGGGTGGTGGCTTGTATAGGTCTTGCATTTGGTACGGGTTTTTACAGCGGAGGTATTATAGCTACGATATTATGCTATATTATCAATACTATTCTGCATAATGTTGAGTCTCGTATGGAGACAAGTGCCCGGGTGATTAGTATCTATGTTGAGCTTACGGATGTATCATATGTAGGCAGGCTGCTAACAGCCATGAGGGAGCAGGATATTCTTGTAACTGAGTTTGAGACAGGAAAGGCACGAATATCTGACCAGCATGTGGGAGTGCTCATGGTAGTTAAGCTTATGAAGCATATAGAACATTCGAGCACCTTGAATATTCTTGAGAAGGTTGAAGGTGTGTGCTTCTTGGAGGAGATTAACTAATTAAGGCGACTATAATACAGTGAATTTTATCGGATACATTGGATAAAGTACAGGCTCTTGGTATATATTATTATGAGATATATACCGGGGGCTTTTTATGTGGAAAAATATAAGCAGCAGATTGCTGCAACACAGAAGATTACATATTACCAAAAGAGAGATTGGTAGATTCCTTCAACATAACAAGAAGAATCTGGTTGCAGCCGCGTTTCTGTTTCTTCTGGCCGGAATAGCATACGCCGGGCCAAAAGTGGCGGTGGCGTCAGCCAGGGTTCCCAAGGAGATTCCTATTTACTGTGTAGACCGTGAAGATAAGGTGGTAGCGCTTACTTTTGATGCGGCCTGGGGGAATGAGGATACACAACAGATACTGGATATTCTTGAAAAGCATGGCGTCAAGGCCACCTTTTTTGCTACAGGAGGATGGGTGGAAGCCTATCCTGATGATGTGAAGAAAATTATAGAGGCCGGGCATGCTCTTGGAAATCACAGTGAACACCATAAGTTTATGACAAAACTGTCGGATGAGCAGAAAAAACAGGAGATACTTCTGGTACATGATAAGGTCAAGGAACTGACAGGTTATGAAATGTGTCTTTTCAGACCGCCTTACGGGGATTACAATGATGATGTCGTTAAGGTGGCAGACAGCCTGGGATATTATACTATACAGTGGAGCGTTGATAGCCTCGACTGGAAGGACTACGGCGTCGACTCAATCATTAAGACAGTTACGCAGCATAAGTATCTTGACAACGGTGCAATAATTCTGATGCATAACGGAGCCAAATATACTGCTTCAGCGCTGGATGCTGTAATCACAAATCTTAAAGAGCAGGGGTACAGTTTCGTAACGGTTGCACAGCTTATACATACGGGAAAATATCATATAGATCATACCGGAAAGCAGATTTCGGATGAATAAGAAAGGGGCATGGAGTAATTTCCATGCCCTTCTTGGTTAGAGGAGATATAAGATTTTTACACCAATTAAATGTTGTCATAAATAGTTGATATTTATAAAGCTATATAGTACTATAATGTAAACATCATGTCCTATTTTAAAAAAGAGGGCAAGCTATAAATATTAGACTTTCTGAAGCTTTTGAAGATAACTATTATGGAGTAATTATAAAAGATGAATATGAATCCTATATTTCGCAGTATGCTTCGGAATATTTTGATGAATTTTTTATTGATGCGACAACATATTATCCTCATTATCCCAATTCTTTGGATTCCGATTCTGACATTGAGGATTTGTTAAAATTAAAGGATGAGATAGGAGGAATAGTTGTAATTATAGTTGTTAATGAAACATTCTCATCTGTAGAAGAATTTGAAAAGGCAGCAGAAAATTTCTGTGATAAGTATGAGGATATAGGACTTAAAAGTATATGGCGGATAGTATATGTTGACAGTGAAACCTATTCATCCGTAGATGGGTCAAATTATATTGAAAAAGATATTTTGAAAGATAATAGAATAACAGAGTATAAAAGAGAAAGAAAAGGTGATTGAAATACTTAGTGAAACACAAATACTTTTATTGAGCATATGAAAATAAGGGTAAAGGATTTTTCGAGTGGGTAATATTATATTAGATGACCAAGCATGGTCATGGGATGATACGATACCAGGAGGAGAGAATCTTACTAAAAAACAAAGAAGCATTATTAAACAACAGGCTATAGATGATGGATTAATTTCTGATATAAAGGTTACTAAAGTTGATGGCATGAGATATGGTTTTGCTGATTTTGAATCTGCAGGAGTAGTAAAAGAAACACAATATCTGCCAGAAAACATGTGGAAAATGAGCGATGCAGAGCAGTTCAAATGGCTGGACGAACAGATTGGTGGGACCGTAGAAGGGTATACATGGCACCATACAGAAATACTGGGTAAAATGCAATTAGTACCAACAGGAATACATAATATAACAACGCATAATGGAAGGAAGAACTGCTGGAATGTGGGCAGATGCTCCTCGATAATAGGAGGATATAAAATGACGATACAAGACAATACAATTATTCAACCGATACCCACTAATGAATTATTAGCAGAAAAGGAGAGAAAATGGCGATTGGTTTTGCCATCAGATTATAAAAGCTTTATTGTGAAATATAATGGTGGTATACCAAATGAAAAATCATTTGAATGTAATAAACATAATTATGCAGTTACAAGATTTTTGTGTATTTTGAAGAATGTTCAAGAAACTCAAAATGGTTGGTATGATATTAGCGTTGTAGAATCACAAATAGGAGAGCGTTTGACGGATAATGAAGATTTAATTGGAGTAGAAGTTCTTCCAATAGCAGAGTTATTCGCTGGAGATTATGTATGTTTAGATTATAGAGAAAGTAAGGAGAAACCTTCAATTTGCGTATGGAATCATGAGGAATCAGAAGATTTCGCTCCTGTAACATACAAGGTAGCAGATACATTCTCAGAGTTTGTTGAAAAGTTGGAATAAGTAAAGAACAGAAGAGCATTCTGTAACAAATGAGATACCGCTGATTTTCTGTTTGCGATTATAAGTCAACTAATTCCATCAATAAGGAAAAACAGCACTGCATGCCAGTATAAGGATTTTTTATGTAGATATAACGGAGGATATACTCCAAAAACCAAATTTAAGGTTGGGAAAATTTCTTCAGATATACGCAGATTGAAAGGAATGTTAATATTATGGAAAAAGTGACAGAGGAGAGACTGGAAAAAGCTGGTTGTGATGTAGGAGATTCCTCTTTGCTTTGAATTTATTTGTTTTTTATATGAGTATATCATATAATAGTATTGATGTTGATATAGACAACTTAGGCTATTTTATTTATCTAAAGTAAATGCTGGCAGTATTGTTTGCTTTATCCATAAAAATGAATGAGAGGTGAGCTTATTAAATGGGAATATATTTCAATCCGAGTAATGGGAGCTTTGCAAAGGACAGAAACTACAAAATATATGTAGATAAAACAGGATTACTGAATTATTTGAATGAGGCAATTGGAACACCGAGAAACTGCATATCAGTAAGCCATGCCAGACGTTTTGGCAAGTCTCACGCTGCTGGGATGATAGATGCTTATTATAGCCGCGGTTGTGATTCCACAAAGCTTTTTGAAGACACGAAGATTGCACAAAGCACTGACTTTATGAAGCATATGAATAAATATAATGTTATTCACCTTGATATGTCTACATTTTGCGACTTCTATAAGGACAACATTGTAGAAAAAATAAAAGAATACATTTATAAGGACTTTAAGTCTGATTTTGGTGATGAGATTGATTATAACTATAACATAAGCTATGTTATGATGATGGTGTATAAAAACAC
>CAMAKT010000099.1 GCA_945836135.1 uncultured Clostridia bacterium
GTTGACTATGTATACAGAGGGGCAGTCAAGTATGCATCCTGCTATACTAACAGCGAGGGCAGATTTATTCTGGTTGTATCTGCCGACAAGGATGATGTTATGTCATCATTTACGGATATTATTTCAAAATCCACCGGAATTGCCGTTGGAATAGGCCTTGTAGTTATCTGTGCGGTATTCTTTATTGTGAGTTCTATGTTTGCACCGCTTACATATGCTGTGTCCTCAGTTGAGGCATTGTCAGAGCTGGAATTTAAGGTGGCTGACGAAGACAAGGAGAAACGCTACAGCAGGAAAAAGGACGAAGCAGGAAATATTCTCAATGCAGTTGTTACATTGAGGGGTAAGTTAACAGATGTGGTATTAGAACTAAAAAAACAGAGTAGGGTGCTTTTTGACCAGTCAGAGTCATTGAGCGATTCAGCTTCCGGAACAATGGATAATATGAAGGATACGGAGCGTGCCGTTGATGAGATGGCAAATGGTGCTACGATGTTAGCTGAGGAGACTCAGAATGCTTCTATCGGCGTAGTTGAAATCGGTAATATGATAGACGCGGTTAATGACAACACGGAAGAGCTTTCCAAAGAAGCTGACAGTATGAAGGCTCTCGGAGAGGATGCAGAGAAGATTCTAAATGACCTTGCAGGCGGACAGAAGCGTATGGTTGAACACATTGGTGTTGTATATGACAAGACCAGGGAGACCAATGAGGCTGCAGGTAAGATTTCTGCTGTGGTAGAGCTTATTTCCGAGATTGCAAGCCAGACGGATTTGCTCTCGCTCAATGCGTCCATTGAGGCGGCCAGGGCTGGAGAAGCAGGAAGAGGTTTTGCGGTAGTTGCTGAGAATATCAAGAACCTTGCAGAGCAGACGACTGCATCGGCAACAGACATTCAGAACATTATTCAGGAGCTTGAAAATAAGTCAACGGAGATGGTTGAGAAGACGGATGCGGTTAGGAGCATTGTGGACAAGCAGGAGTCTGATATGCAGAAGACGGCGGAGATTCTTGGAAAGGTAATCCAGAATGTCATAGGACTTATCGACAGGATAGACAATATTGCAGCAAGTGTTGAGAATATGGATAAGTCTAAGGCAAGGGTTGTGGATGTCATTCAGAACCTGTCGGCGGTATCGGAAGAGAATGCTGCATCCACCCAGGAGACCAGCGCTTCCACAACAATGGCAATGGGTACTATTGAGAGCATTGCACAGGAAGCAGTGGCACTCAAGGAGATTGCACAGGACTTAGAGAATAATATGCAACAGTTTCACTTAGAGTAATAATTTTACATACAGACCGGGAATGCGGAAAATATATCTGCTTCCCGGTTTTGTGTTGTAAACAACAGTTCTCCGCGCCATTCGCACAATCACCTATGGTGATTTGCGCCTATGCGGCGCTTTCTCGCTGCTGTCGCAGCTAACTTTGCTCATAAACTGGCGCTCCGCTCATAGCCTGCAATGTGAGCTAATTCATGCAAGCATGATTATCTCACATTATAGGCTATGGCCGAACTGCTGTAAAATATACTTGACAAAATGCCATAAGTGTATATAATCGGATATATACATATAAAGCGCATTGAATATGCATATGATGGAGGAGAGATTGCAATGATTGAGATTAATAATCTTACTAAGATTTATAAGCTTTCGTCAAACCAGATGAAAAAGCTTAAGACGAAGAACAGTACCAAGGTGGCGGTGGATAAGGTATCATTCAGTGCCGAGGCAGGAGAGATACTTGGACTTCTAGGACCTAACGGAGCCGGAAAGACAACAACCTTAAGATGTATTGCAACGTTGCTTAAGCCTACAGAAGGCAGCATTACGGTTCAGGGGCATGATACGGTAAGCGAGCCGGAGGCTGTAAGATCCAGCATAGGATTTCTCACCAATGAGATTAAGCTTGACCCACAGTTTTCTGCTAAGTATCTGTTTCACTTTTTCGGACGTCTGCACAAGGTTCCGGAAGACGTGCTTGAGGAGAGAAGAAAGGAGCTGTTTACTTATTTTGGCATAGACGGCTTTGAGGATAAGAAGATTGAGGAGCTGTCCACAGGAATGAAGCAGAAGGCAGCTATTGCGGTGAGCCTTGTGCATGATCCGGACATTGTCATTTTTGATGAACCGACCTCCGGTCTTGACATTATTACAGCGCGTTCCGTTACGGATTATCTTTTAGAACTTAAGAAGAAGGGCAAGCTTGTCATTATCTCAACACATATTATGTCTGAGGCAGAGAAGCTGTGTGACCGCCTTGTTGTAATAATAGACGGCAAGAAGACGGCAGAGGGTACTCTTGAGAATATCTACGAAGCAACAGGCACTAATAATCTTGAGGATGCGTTCTTTGAATTGTATAAGGAAAATCATAAGGAGGAGAGATAAATGTACGGGATTAAGGCGATTGTCGGAAAAGAATTAAGACGAGTATTTAAAGATAAAAAGATGGTTATGTCATTATTCGTGCTGCCGGTACTTATGGTAGTAGGAATATTTGCACTGATGAGCGTACTGATTAAGGGCAGGACGGATGATATTGAGGCACATGAACCGGTTGTGTATATTGCCAATGCACCGACAAGCTTTGAAAGCTTTGCTTCGGCTGCAGGGCTTACAGGATATATTGAGCCTGCTCTTGAAAGTGGGGATTGGCTAGATAATGCCAAGGCAGGACTGCTTGATGCTACGGTGGATCTTATTGTATGCTTCCCGGATAATTTTGAGTCCGCTGTTATGACGGGTGCAGATGAACTGGCTTCAGTTACAATACCTCAGATTGAGGTGTATTACAACCCGTCAGAGGATTACTCATCCCAGGCAAGAAGCGTATATCAGACTTATTTTGAGATGTATAAGCAGGGACTTCTCGCTAACCGTTTCGGAGATTACAGTGCGGTGATGATGTTCGATGTCACGGACAATCAGATTCAGGATGAGGATAAGGCAGCAGGCAAGATGTTAGGAATGATGCTTCCGTATTTTATAACCATGCTGATATTTGCCGGAGCTATGGGACTGGGAGTTGACATGATTGCAGGGGAGAAGGAAAGAGGAACACTGGCTACCATGCTGTTATCCCCGGTCAACCGCCAGCAGATTGTGCTTGGAAAGGTCTTTTCACTGTCAATTCTTGCGGTGATGTCTGCGGCAGTATATGTTGTGTCCATGGTGGCAGCGGTACCTGCTCTTATGAAGAGTGTGGGAGGCGAAGATGCCTTAAGCGGTCTGTCGATTAATTTTACGGGAGTACAGATTGTACAGATTGTTGTGCTGATGATAGGCGTTGTGCTGCTGTATGTATCGATTATCTGTATGGTGGCGGTATTCGCCAAGAATGTAAAGGAGGCTTCATCCTACATTACACCGGTATACCTGGTAGTTATCGTAGTTGGAATGTTCACTATGTACAGCTCGGCAGAGGGAGTTATGTATAAGTACCTGATTCCGGTATACGGAAGCTCCATGGCATTTAAGGATATACTTACAAGGGAAATAACAATGCCGAATTTCCTTGCTGCCGCAATAAGCACATATGTTGTTGCAGCTCTTCTGGTACTTGTTATGACCAAGGCATTTAATAGTGAAAAAGTAATGTTTAATGCATAGATGTGTCCTATAGACAAAGCAGGTAAAAAAGTGTAGTATAAGGTTGCGATGTGATTGCCAATTCATAATGCGGTCATATTGCAGCCTTTTATTTACCTTAAGAATAGAAAGGAAATCAGTCATGTCAGAAAAGAAAACAGTGGACAGCAGTGCATATCTTGCAGGGATTAAGCCACAGCTTAAGGACTTACTGGGGCAGCTTCTTAATAAATATGAATATGCATCTGTTCTTGCGGTTGACTCAGAGGCTAAGCAGTATGGTGTGAGAGCTTCAGGCATCAGTGTAGGTGATGCGGGGCTGCTATGCAGCAGGGGCTTTGTAGTCAAAGTATATAATGAGGGAGAATATGCGGAGTATTCTTTTAATAAGCTTAATGAGAATATTACTTCACAGGCAGAGGAGATAATCAGAACTGTCGAGGCACTTAAGAAGGCGGTTCCGGAGAATATTGCAAGGCTTAAGCTGACGGCAATATCCGATGAGCCGGTAAGTTTCAAAAAGAGTACGGAGTATGAGATAAGCCCTGAACAGTTAGGCGCGGAGGGGATTATTGATAAGCTTACGGCACTGCGCAAAAGAGCCATGGAGGCTGATGAGAGAATCCTTGATTCTTCCGTGCGTATGAGCTATCAGAAGTATTCCAAGCTTTTTCTCTCTAAGAACAGGGACATGGAGCAGAATGTTATGTGGACGGACTGCTTCCAGTCATTTGCAGCCAGAAAGGGCGAGGAGGTTAAGAGCTATTTTACCAGCGCCTCGAACTTAGGTGGTGTTGAGGTACTCGATAAGCTGGATGAGAAGATAGGCCATGCAGTTGAGACTACGGTGGCGCTGCTTGACAGTGAACCGATGGTACCGGGAGAATATGATTGCATTTGCACACCGGAGGTTACGGGAATGATTGTCCATGAAGCCTTCGGACACGGTGTAGAGATGGATATGTTTGCCAAGAAACGTGCTCTGGCAGAGAAGTATGTGGGAGAGTATGTGGCTTCACCTCTTGTCAATATGCATGATGGTGCGGCGGCAGCGGACGAGGTGGCAAGCTATTTCTTTGATGATGACGGTGTTCTCGCTAAGGACACGGTAGTTATCGAGAACGGAATACTTAAGCAGGGAATATCCGATACAATGGCGGCTCTGCGGCTTAATACGGAGCCTACAGGTAATTCGAGGAGGGAGAGCTACAAGAGAAAGGCATATACCCGTATGACCAACACCTTTTTCGAGCCGGGAAAAGATAAGCTTGAGGACATGATTGCTTCCATATCTGACGGCTTCATGTTAGAGAACGCCACAAGCGGCATGGAGGACCCGAAGAACTGGGGAATTCAGTGCATGGTCAATATGGCAAGGGAGATTAAGAACGGAAAGCTTACCGGAAGAATTTTTTCTCCGATTGTACTTACCGGATATGTACCGGATCTTCTCAAGTCTATTTCCATGGTATCGGACGGTTGTGAACTTAGCGGAGGCGGCTTCTGCGGCAAGGGCTACAAGGAGTTTGTGAAGGTATCGGACGGCGGACCTTGCATCAAGGCGAGAATTCGTCTGGGATAGGGAGGACAGGTATGAGAGACGCAATTATTCAGTCCCTTAAGGACGAGAAAATAGATAACTATCTCATCACGGAAACTAAGAAGACATCGGTGGAGATGTTTTTTATCAGGCAGACGCTTGATATGACACGCACTGAGGAACTGGATGAGTGGAATGTAATAGTCTATCATGATGCGGTGAAGGATGACAGGAAGCTCAGAGGCTGTGCTGACTGCAGTATACATCAGGGTATGACACAGGAAGAGATAAGGAAAGCAATCGGTGAGGCATATATGGCAGCCGGTTACGCCCTGAACCCGTACTATGACATGGTTAAGGGAGAGGGAAGAGAAAGCATTGAATGCACAAGCAGCCTTGCAGGTATGACTTTGGATGAGGCAGCGGGACGCATGGCAAAGGCTCTCTTTGCAAAGGATGACAGTGAGGAATGCTTTATCAATTCGGCGGAGCTTTTTGTTGAAAAGAAGAAGGTTAATATTTTGAACAGTGCCGGAGTTGATTGCGGATATGACGATTATCTTGTAAAGGGTGAGTTTGTTGTACAGTGCCTTGAGCCGGAAGATGTGGAACTTTATCAGAGCTTTTCCTATGATGAGCTTGATGAAAACAGCCTTATGACGCTGGTCGAGAATAAGCTTAGAGCAGTTGCCGACCGTGCGAGAGCAGACAAGGCACCGGCAGCAGGCAATTATGATGTACTCCTGTCAGAGGACAGTGTCAGAGAAGTTCTTTCTTTTTACACACAGAGAGCGGATGCTGCATATATCTATCAGAAGTATTCAACCTACGGCATCGGAACCAAGGTACAGGGGGATAACGTAGAGGGTGAGAAGCTTAATATTAAGCTGCATTCTTCTGTTCCGTATGATGATATGGGTATCAGTATGAGGGACTGCGGACTGATTCGTGATGGTGAGCTCAGACAGATTCACGGAGGCCTGCGGCTGTGCCAGTACCTTGGAGTTGAGCCGACGGGTTACTACAACAAGATGATTGTGAATAATGGAAGCAGAAGTCTTGAGGAGCTTAAGAAAGGGCGCGTGCTTCATGTGGTAAGCTTCTCGGATTTCAATATGGATGCATTTTCAGGGCATTTTGCAGGTGAGATACGCTTAGCGTATTTATATAATAATGGCAGTGTAACACTTGTCACGGGAGGCTCCGTAAACGGAAGTCTTATAGATGCACAGGATAAGCTGACATTTTCCAATGAGCGTTATGACAGCAGGTCTTATTCCGGACCGTATGCCATGCTGCTTAAGGATATACCTGTTTCGGGAGAATAATATTCCCCCAAAAATAAACCAATATGAGAGAGGAAAAAATTATGGCAAAGACAAAACAAAAAAGTGTAAAAAATGAACTGTTCCTTAGATTTGGAATTATTTTTCTGATTATCGGAGCAATGTTTGTTTATTTAAACAAAAACGATTTAAGAGCCGGATTTATGAAACCGTATGACATCTATGATGAGGATGCAGATGCTAATGACTTTAAGGTGGGAGATGCAGTCAAGACGGAAATATATGCCGTGATGGATAATTTCGGAACCTTAGAGACAACACATACCAAGAATGGTGCGGTAACATCACGTTCATATTCGTATTATTACATAATTCCGGTTTTTGATGAGTATGAGACATATTACATTGCGCTTAAATCAAATGCTGATGACAAGAGTACATATGATGATATCTGCGATGATACATGGGATTATATTTACGGAGAAAGAGATGATTTTACCAAGTATCCTTATGAGATTACGGGAAGCATCCAGAAGCTTGATGATGAAGCTTATGAATACATGATTGACTGGTTTGTGGAATCTGAATGGCTGGGAACTACGGATGTGGATGATATCAAGGAATATGTATGGCCTATGTGCATAGAGAAGAGAAGCATGCCTGTTGTACGTACATTCAGCATTATAGGAATTGCCGGAATTGTGTTTGGTGTTTTATTCTTCGTATTATATTTCAAGGGCTCCTCAGTTAAAAAGGAAAAGCTGTCAGTCGCTCCGGCAGGTGATGCTGCTGCAGTGACAGGGGAGACGCAGCCTGCTTCCTATGATTCGGATATTATTATCAATGGTGTAAAATATATGAGGTCCGATTTTGAGATAGTCAATGAGAAGATTCAGGCAGGAGACATAGACGGTGCAGTCAATGCAGTGCGTGACCGCACAGGCTATGGTGAGGAAGAAGCAAGAGAAGTGGTTAATAACTGGGGAAAATACTATAACTAGTCTTTTTGTAAAAGTTTATAAGAAAATGCTTTTAAATTCATAATTGTTGTGATATAATCTATGGAGTTTATTCTAATAGGAGGTGTTTTCATGAAGCACATTAAGACAATCAATACAAGAAATCTTAAGGAGTCCATGAAGAAGGGCGGCTGCGGCGAGTGCCAGACATCCTGCCAGTCCGCATGCAAGACATCCTGCACAGTAGGAAATCAGAGCTGCGAGAACAAGTAATTAGTACATTGTTCAGGAGAACATAAGCGTTTCGCAAGGGAGAACCGGACAGCTGCTAACGCGGCTATCCGGTCTATTGCGGTTTATGAATAAGTTTTATTTTCAGGAAGGAATACGGTAGTGATACATCAGTATAAGAGTAACGGGTATAATATTGTACTTGACGTGAACAGCGGCTCTGTTCATGTTGTTGATGACATAGTGTATGATATGGTGCCGCTGTATGAGAACAGAAGTGTTGAAGAGATTGAAAAGGAGCTTGAAGGAAAGTACTCAGGAGAGGATATCCGCGAGGCATATGAAGAGATAACAGAGCTTAAGGATGCCGGACAACTCTACACAGAGGATATCTATGAGAATTATATAGACAGCTTTAAAAAACGCCAGCCGGTTGTAAAGGCATTGTGCTTACATATTGCACACGACTGCAATCTTGCCTGCCAGTACTGCTTTGCAGAGGAAGGGGAGTACCACGGCAGAAGAGCACTTATGAGCTTTGAGGTGGGCAAAAAGGCACTGGATTTTCTTGTAGCCAATTCCGGCAGCAGGAAGAATCTTGAGGTGGATTTCTTTGGCGGAGAGCCTCTTATGAATTGGGAGGTTGTAAAGCAGCTTGTTGAATACGGGCGCTCCATCGAGGAGGCAAATAACAAGAAGTTCCGTTTTACACTGACAACCAACGGCGTTCTGCTAAATGACGAGATACTTGAATTTGTCAATAAGGAAATGGGCAATATCGTGCTCAGCACCGACGGACGCAAGGAGGTTCATGACAGAATGAGACCTTTCCGCAACGGAAAGGGAAGTTATGACCTGATTATGCCTAAGTTTGTCAAGGTAGCAGAAAGCCGCAACCAGACCAATTATTATGTAAGAGGAACCTTTACCAGAAATAATCTGGATTTTTCCAAGGACGTATTAAGTCTTGCTGATATGGGCTTTAAGCAGATATCGGTAGAGCCTGTTGTGGCTTCTCCGGAGGATTCCTATGCACTCCGTGAGGAGGATTTACCACAGATTTTTGAGGAGTATGACAAGCTTGCTGTTGAGATGATAAAAAGAGAGAAGGAAGGCAGAGGCTTTAATTTCTTCCACTTTATGATAGACCTTACCGGTGGACCTTGTGTATACAAGAGACTGTCGGGCTGCGGCTCGGGAACAGAGTATCTGGCAGTGACACCATGGGGAGACTTCTACCCATGTCATCAGTTTGTGGGAAATGAGGATTTCCTGTTGGGCAATGTGGATGAGGGCATCACCAGAACGGATATTTGTGATGAATTTAAGAAGTGCAATGTATATTCCAAGCCTAAGTGCAAGGACTGCTTTGCTAAGCTGTACTGCAGCGGAGGCTGTGCCGCCAACTCATATAATTTCCATGGCAATATCAATGAGTCCTATGAGGTGGGATGTGAGATGGAGCGCAAGCGTGTGGAATGTGCAATTATGATTAAGGCAGCGCTGGCCGACGAGAACAGTTAAAAAAGTACAAAAAGTGCTTTATTTATATTTAAAATGTTTACGCGAAAGGAATAAGAAAAATGGTAAAGAAGATTTTGAAAACCCTTTGCTGGCTTGCTGTAATTGCATTCCTTGCATACACGGTAGTGTTTGGCTGGGGCAGTCAAAAGGACGGAAGCATGTCCGGTATCAAGCTCGGACTTGACCTTGCAGGAGGTGTCAGCATCACTTACGAGGCAGTTGGAGACGTGGACAGTCAGGATCTTAAGGATGCAACCTATATCCTCCAGAAGAGAGCGGATACCTATACACCTGATGCAGAGGTATATCAGGAAGGCTCCAACAGAATCACAATTGAGATTCCGGGAGTGACGGATGCCAATGCCGTACTTGCGCAGATGGGTAAGCCGGGAGAGCTTTACTTCATCACTCAGAAGGGTTCGGATGGCACTGACAATTATACAAGTACACTTGCGCTCAGCGAGGACGGAACCACTATTGTTTACGACTATGTACTTAATAAGACTATTGAGGAACTGGAGGCTGACGGCTGTATCGTGCTTACAGGCTCTGATGTAAAGAATGCCCAG